>JAHFBI010000307.1 GCA_023250095.1 Candidatus Melainabacteria bacterium | reverse complement strand
ACCTGTGATCACTTTGCCGCTTGCCGGATTGCCGAACTCAAACAATTCGTCGGATGGGAGGATGAGGAATAATGCCTTCGCTCACCGAGCAGCAGCGCAAAGCAGTACAAACCATCGATCATAACGTCCTTGTATCGGCCGGGGCCGGCTCGGGCAAAACGATGGTGCTGGTCGAGCGCTACATAGAAGTCCTCAGGCGCCATGCCGACGCATCCATTTCCGACCTTGTGGCAGTTACATTTACGCGCAAAGCTGCCGAAGAGATGCGCAGCCGTCTGAAGATTCGCTTGAAAGAGATCGTCGATGCTGCCCGAGGTAAGGAGAAAGAGCGCTGGTCAACAATTCTTGGCGACGTTGACCACGCTCGCATCGGCACCATCCATTCACTCTGCGACTCCATCCTCAAAGCATTTCCTGCCGACGCCGGAGTCGATCCGCAATTTGAATTACTCGACGATCTCAGCCGCGCCGAATTGCTCGCAAGAAGCATCGACGAAGTCCTCAGCGAAATCATTCTTGCTCCTTGCGCCGAACACGAGCTGTTGCTCGACTACCCCATCGAGCTGATCAAAAACTGGATCCTGCCTTTGCTTGCCGCCGCCCCACAATACAAGGAAGCTAGATCAAAGATGGGTACCCTCAGCGCAGAAGAGCTGACAGACTTTGTGGAAGCTCTCATCGCCCGGACAAAAACAAATGCGCTGAAAGCCATTGGCAGACATACGACTTTGAGAGCCTGCCTGGACTACTTGAGAGATAGTCCTTTCGTAGATGAGAAAAGCCCGCTGGAAGACAGGCGCCGCGAGGCCCTTGCGCTTCTCAAAACGATAATGCTGGAGCCAAGCGCAGTTGCTGGCGAAGATGCAGGTCTTTTGCAGGCAGAGACATGCCTGCGTGAGCTTAGCCTGTTCAAAATCGGCAATGTCGGCGGGCAGAAAGGCAAATCGCTGCGCGAAGTCTTGAAGAGGGCAAGAGCCCTTGCCGAAGAAATAATTGCCCCGCTGCCTTCAGGCTTGAACCCGTGCGACAGGGAAGCCTTTGTTCTCATAAGAGCAATCATCACGGTTGCCGACAGCGCGCTTGCCCGCTACGAATCTCTCAAGCAGAAGTTCCAGAAAGCCGATTTCAACGACCTCATCGAGCGAACGCACTATTTGCTCACGTCCAGAAGCTCTCCGGCGCGCCGACATTTCAACGAACGCCTCAAGGCAATTCTTGTCGATGAATTCCAGGACACGAACCGCATACAGGCAAGGCTTGTCGCATCGTTGTGCGGGCAGGACGGCTACCTCTTTTTGATCGGCGACGACAAGCAATCGATTTATAGATTTCAGGGAGCGGACGTAGCCACATTCAACGAGTGGAAAACAATCTTGCGCCAGGGCACAACCGCCTTTGAGGAAAAGCCGCCCGCCTTTGCCCCAGAAGATGCCGATCCGGCAATCACCGGCAAGGGGCTTCTCCTTGATCTCAGCTATTCTTTCCGCAGCCACCCTACCATCGTCGCCTTCGTCAACTGCCTTTTCAAACATTTCTTTCAGGAAAAGGAGGAAGGGCAGAAATACAGAGCGCAGCATCAGGCGCTCAGCCCGTCCCGGCAGGATTTAGAAGACCCGGGTCGGATCGAAGTGATCATCTTCGACCCCCGACAAGCCGAAGAAGAGAAGCGCCAGTCCCTGGCAGTCCGCCTGTTCGAAGGCCAGATAATTGCCGCCTGGATTAAGGAGAAAATCGCCGGCAAAGCTCCGGTCTATGAGAAGGCGCAAGGAAACTATCGCCCGATTTCCTACGGCGACTTCGCCATCCTGGTGCAGGCCAACTCGGACTTTGCTGCAATCGAATCGGTCCTGTCCGATGAGCAAATACCCTACGTGACGATGGCCGGGACAGGTTTCCTCGACAGGCAGGAGATACTGGACCTCGAGAGCCTGCTGCGCTGGCTGAGCTGCCCGGTAGACGATCATGCGCTTCTTTGCGTGCTGCGCTCTCCCTTTTTCAGCATCAGCGACGATATAATCCAGCGCCTATTTGCAGGCAAGAAGACGAGCCTCTGGCGGCAGGTGCAAATCCAGGCGCAGAAACAGGTCCAGGCGCCAGAGGATCAAGGCTCGTCCGCCAAGCTGCAAAGCCCGGTCGAAGCCCTGAAAGCCCTGCAATCGGCAGCTCAAAGAGAAAATCTCGGACAGCTTGTGCGTACGATCATTTTGCAAACAAGCATTGACGTCGTTCTGGAAGCATTGCCCAACGGCAAACAACGCTCGCGCAACATCTGGAAGCTGGCAGCAATGGCTGAAGAGCACAGCCATATGAGTCCGGACCAGTTCGTCCAGGCTCTTGATGCGATGCGCGCCCTGAAAGTCACCAGTCAGACGGAAGCACCGCTCAACACCGAAGACTCGGTGAAACTGATGACTATTCACAAGTCCAAAGGTCTGGAATTTCCTGCCGTCATCCTGCCGGCGATGGGGCGCCCGATCCATCGCTATTCCGGCAAGCTTCTCTTGCATAAGGACTTCGGTCTGTCATTCGATCCGACCCGCGACAAGGACGACGAGAAACCAGCTTTCTTTCAGATAGCGACCCATCTCAACCGGCAGATGGAGGAAGCGGAAAAACAACGGCTCCTCTATGTGGCAATGACCAGGGCGCGCGATTATCTGGGCATCCCTCTGGAGAAGGAACTAAAAAACCACCAGTCTTTCCGGCTCTGGCTGCTGGAGCGGTTGAAATCTACCGGACAAGCCGAAGACGAAGAGTTGCCTGCCTCCGGAGTCAGGAGCTTGAAAGCAGAGCAGGAAGAGGCATCTTACACTGTTGAATGGATTGATCGGCAGACTCTTGGCGCCTGGCAGAAAGAAATATTGCTCAAAGAGGGATTTTCCCTGGTCGAGCCGGAAGAAGTAGTGCCAGCTCCCGAGCATCACATGATTGCCAGTCTTGTGGCAGGGGCACCGGAGGCGCCTTTTTCAGTGCCCTGGCAGAGGCTCGAAAGAATTAGCGCCACCCCCGATAATCCAGCACCACACCAGACAGTTACAGGTACTTACTTTCACGCGCTGATGCAGTCCCTGGTGCAAAATCTGGAACGACCGACGGTCGAAGCGCTCAAAAATCTTACTTTGAGCGCTGAAATCAAAGCCTTCGACAGACAGTTTTCAAATTATCTCGTCAAGGAAGCGCAGCGGCTCATCGATATTTTTTTCGACAGCGACCTGTTCTACCAGTTGCTGTCTGCCCGGCGCCGGCTATCTGAGATACCGTATATGGTGCTGAGCGCGCCTGGCTCCGCCCTCGACCGTCGAGTCGATCTCATCATCGAAGACGGTGTTGGCAACTGGCATATTATCGACTTCAAGACCGACAAGATCGAAGCCTGGCAGGTGGAACAAAAAGCCCGCGAGCACAGCGAGCAACTTCTAGAATACGTCTTCCATTTCAAGCAGCTCACCGGTATCCTAGCCAGAGCCTGGGTCTACTTCGCGCAGAACGGAAAGCTGCACGAAGTAGAATCCATGCCCCCCTCTGAAAACCAGCAGGACAGCTCCAGCCCGTGACTCCCTCAGATGTGCCCGGTCCCAGTAAAGTCAAAGGACCTTCCCTGCTCATCATCGGTCCTCTCGGTCGACTGCGCTTTACAAGGAATCAAGCGCCTTCTGGTAGCGTTTGGCGTGAAAAGCTTCGACAAGAGTGAGAGCCTTGAAGCGCTTGGCCGCCTGCTCGAACATTTCGGCATGCTGCCTGGATTCTTCCGCCTGTTCTTGAAATTCGGCAACGGCAGCTTCCTTACCTTCTTGTCTTGCGGTGCGCTCGAACTCCGGATACATCTGGTTGGTCTCATAGAGTTCGCCTTCTATGGCAATTTCCAGAATTTTCTCGACCGTCAACTCGTCGGGCGGGTAAATGAGCTCCAGATGAGCAAAAGCATGCCCGGTCTCCTGATGCGCCGTCTCTTCAAACAGTCGGGCAATCTCCTCGTTTCCCAGCTGGCGAGCAACCTTGGCAAAATAAAGATACTTCCTGTTGGCCATAGACTCCCCGGCAAAAGCCGATTGAAGATTTTGACAAGTTTTGGATTCATGACTTTCTGACATAATTTCGTTTCTCCCTTCTCCAAATATTCTAAAGTTGGACCTAATCTCGTTGACAGGTGCGCCAGCCCCATCTGGGGAATACTGCCCGGGTTAGCCAGCAGCCCTGCTTAGCTGGCATCAGCATCAGCAATTTCCCCCCAGAAAGTAATAGAGTAGTTGTGGACTTTGAACCTGTCCCCAAGTTGGTCTTTCAGTTGTGGAACCAGCTCCTGGGGAATATCAAAAATATGTCCACTTTTCACATCGACAAAATGGTGATGCTCGCTTGTATTAGCGTCGTAGCGCGCACAGCCGGGCTCGGTAAAAACTTCCCTGACCACGCCTGCCTCTACCAGGGCGTTGAGAGTGTTATAGACTGTCGCGCGCGACAGAGCAACCGGTAACTTATCACTGACAGCCTCCATGATTTCATCTGCAGTGGGATGAGAGACAGTATTCAAAAGATGCTCAGTTATAACCACCCGCTGAGGCGTCGGTTTGACTCCCTTTTGCCTGAGCAGCTCGGCGGCTACTGGATCTTTCATTCTTCTAACTCCATACTCTCTATGTTTTTAGAATACTTCTAAGAATAGATTATGTCAAGCCTATTATGCGCCGTTCTTGTCCGGTCAAAAAATGTTGAGATAATCAGAGGATGAAGTTTCCTCTGATCGAACTAGACATCGCGGTCCTGCTGCCTGCCAAGCCGGCAGCAGCTGATTCGACCATGACTGTCGCCGATCTCAGGAATCATGTTCGTGAGTGCCGGCAGCAGATTCAGGCAGCCGGCACTAAGAATAATAAGCGCTCAGAGCCAAAGGCTCGCCCTAATGCACCGCGCCATGCTTGCTGGCAGCCACTCTCGACTGATCGAGAAGCTTGTCCGAGAGCACTTCGAAAAAGCGCATGCCGCCGGCTCCGTTCATGTGCACCGAGTCGGCAAAGTATTCCTTCGGAAACACGGCAGGCTGATTCAGGTCCAGGACGCGCGCCTGGTATTTGCCGGCAAGCCCGGTCACCTGGCTGAGATACAAGTCATAGAGCCCGGAGGGAATAAGAGCCACGTTGTCTTTGGTCAGAGGCATATTGACCAGTACCAGCGAAATGCCCTCGTCCCGGCAATATTTGCACAATCTCTCCAGGAAAGATAGTTGAGTGTCGAAAGTCCTCTTCTTGAAGGCAGCGTAGCGTTTTAGATATTCCGGGAGATTGTTCATGTACTGATAATGAGCCGGATCATAAGGCCAGACGGCCAGCTCATTAGGACCGTTGTCCTCGGGCAATTCCAGCATGGCTATTTTGCGCAAGGGCAGAGGGTCCTGTACATATTCCAGATTTCTCATGCCGCACAAATGCTTGAGGAGATCTCTCACATAATGATTTTGCAAATAAACGAAGTCCAGGCGGCGCTCATAAAGAAAGCTCACTCTGGACAGGGCGAATTCAGCCTGCTCCCAGAAAGACGTGCGCGCCGAAAAGCCAAGATCTCCGAGGTCCCCGATGCGTGACATATAGCGAAAAGTCTCCGTGCTGGCAGGACTGGCCAGCGTATTGTCCATGAAGTCCCGGGGCGCTATACCATACACGATCATGTGCGGCTTGCCCTGTCCTGAAAGCAAAGTTCTGGCAATCACGAAAGCATCGGAGGCCATCTGCCCGCCGATGGCAAAGGCAAATGTGCGGACTGGCGACTGGAGCTTGTCTGTGAGCAGATGTTCCAGATAAGTAGAACGGTGATGGAAAGCCACGTTCTGCGGCTGCTTGAGATAAGTGGCGTCGCCACCATGCAAGGCTGCCATCATGAGGGACGAGCCCATGAGAACGATATCCGCTCCTTTGCCACTGTTGCGGAAATCCCTGGTCGTCCACCAGATCCAGCTGCGGTTGGCAGAGGCATAATTATCGAGGGGCCAGTGAGCATAAGTGAGTCTGGCACCGATATCCAG
>JAHFBI010000306.1 GCA_023250095.1 Candidatus Melainabacteria bacterium | reverse complement strand
TATGATGCCGGCAAAAATTGCTGCCTCCAGCCCGAAGAAAGTGAAAGTGAAGATAAAAACGGCTCCCAGACAGCCAAGTGAAAGGATGGCCGAAAGACTGCGCAAGGAAAGATCACTTGCGCCCAGCACTTTTATCCAGCTGTTGAGTGCAACTGCATAGAGCGGCGGGCAGAGCGGGTCGACTTTGCGGAAGTTTTTCAACAACACAGCATAAGACGGCGGGTTTTCAAAGCGAAAAAGAAAAGGCTCGGATCGCAAAGATGTGAAATCAGGTAAAGTCCGGCCGTAAGCGCCTACCAGACTCTGATAGCCTTCGTCCAGCCAGAGGCTGTCGGCGCCGATACCGACAAAACGCAAGACGGCAGCCAGAGCCATCACTAGAGCAAAAGATACGAAAGCCTTGTTGAGCACGCCCTCATTGTAACTGTAAAAAACAAGGAAAGGCAGCCAGTGTTTCCTGTGCGTGGCGGCAGGGAAGAAAGTTCGCAGCAGCCGACGTGACGGAAATCAGGGGGGGTGGATGCCAAGGGGTTTGGGGAGTCAGGGGCTCGGGAACATGGATAGAGCGGGAAACCGCCCGGCTTTTGATTGACTGTCAGCTGATGGCAGCTGTCACGGCTCTTACAGGCGGCGCCAGGATGGCTGCCAGGTTGGGAAATGACCGATAAAACGCAGGAAGAAGGCAAGTATGGCTCTTGTTAAGAAAGAAATTGGCGAGCTTCTGGTTGAAAATGGGCTCATTACTCCGGAGGAGTGGGAAGCGGTTCAACTGGAGCGGCAGAAGACAGGAGAGCCTGTCTCGCTCATCCTTTCCAGGCTGGGCCTGGCCACGGAAAGCCATGTCAAAAATGCGCTCGAGCTGCAATATGGAGTCAATTATGTGGCCTTAGCCAAAGTGGAAACTCCGCAGGAGTGCCTGACTCTTCTGCCTGAGTCCCTGATGCGCCAGCACCAGATAGTGCCGATTACCAGAGATGGCAACCGTCTGACCATAGCTATGGTCAACCCTAACAATCTGATGGCTCTCGACGACATCAAAGTGCGGTTGAAAGGCACGCAGATCAAGTCTGTCGTCTGCACAGAAGATGATTTCCAGCAATTCATGGAAACCATCTATGCCAAACACATCGACGAGCAAAGGATAGAGCAGGACACATCCGCGGAAAGTTTCATCGACTCTGAAGTCGACCTCTCGAGTATGGATGTCATTCAAGATCTTGCCGAAGATGCCAATGCCATGGACCTCGAGCGTCAGGCCCAGGACGCGCCGATTGTTCTTCTGGCCAATCAGATTCTGGCCAAAGCCATCAAGCAAAAAATTTCCGATATTCATATCGAGCCGCACGAAAAAGAAGTGCACATTCGCTACCGTCAGGACGGCGTGCTCAATCTCGACCGCCGCCTGCCCAAGGCAATTCTGCCTGCTCTGGTGTCGCGTTACAAAGTCATGGCCGACCTCGACATTGCCGAGCGCCGCTTGCCGCAGGACGGGCGTATTCGCGTCAGGCTCTCAGGCAAAGATATCGACTTCCGTGTTTCCACCTTGCCGGCCAAGTTCGGTGAGAAGGTGGTCATGCGTATTCTGGACAAATCAAACACATCCATCGGGCTCGGTAAGCTTATTTCGGAGACGGAAATTCTGGATTTGGTCATGGAGATGATCAAGAAGCCATACGGGATTATTTTTGTCACGGGTCCGACCGGTTCCGGAAAGACAACTACGCTTTATTCTGCGCTTGCCGAAAGAAATACGCCGGATGTGAACATTGTCACGGCTGAAGACCCGATTGAATACGACATGAGCGGGATCACTCAAGTGCAGGTGATCCGGGAAAAGGGCATGGATTTCGCGCGTATTCTCCGGGCCTTCTTGCGTCAGGATCCAGATATCATGCTCGTTGGAGAAACGCGGGATAAGGAAACAGCCAAAATAGCCGTAGAAGCGGCCCTTACAGGTCACCTGGTCTTTACCACTTTGCACACAAACGACGCGCCAGGGGCTGTCACTCGTCTGACAGAAATGGAAGTCGATCCGTTTCTTATATCATCGGCTACTATCGGCGTGGTGGCTCAACGCTTGCTCAGAAGGAATTGCAACGACTGCAAAGAAGAATATCTGCCTGAGAAAAGCTTGCTCGAATACCTGGGTCTCATGGACAAACATCAGGACCAGCTTGCTGAGTCGACCATTCGCTATTACAAAATGAGAGTCAACAGCAAAGGCTGGCCAATTTTCATGAAAGGCAAAGGCTGCGAAGCCTGTCACGGAGCCGGTTATCGCGGGCGCGTCGGCTGCTACGAAGTGATGCGCCTCAACGATGAGGTCAGGGAACTCATTTCCAAAGGCTCGTCCACGGCAATGATCCGCTTTGCCGCTAAACAAAGCGGCATGGTGCCTTTGAAAGACTATAGCTTGCGTCTGGTGGCGCAAGGGCACACAAGCACCGACGAAGTGATTCGCGTCACTATTTCTGATACGGGTGGTCAGGACACTCTCTGCCCGAAGTGCCGCAATCCTATCGGGGACGACTTTATCAAATGCCCGTTCTGCCAGCACGAGTTGAAGCGCTCTTGCACGCGTTGCGGCACTCTCCAGGAAGAGCACTGGGCCAGTTGCGCCAAGTGCGGGCTTACAAGAGAAGAAGCAGCGATGGACAGCCAGTGCAAGTCCTGCGAGGCGGAAATCTTCGGCAACTGGATGCGCTGCCCCTACTGCCAGGCGCAGCGGGACTTCAATGATGGACAGAAAGCCAGTTGAGCCTTGGTGCTTACTGTGCCGGCAGATCTTTTCAGCAATATTAAGGTAACAGAGAAAGGGGGACTGCACGCATGGCTCTAGAAATCCAGGAAATTCTGCAACTGGTCGTAGACAAAGGCGCTTCGGATCTGCATTTGAAAGTCGGGCTGCCGCCCATTATTCGCACTTCCGGCAAACTGCAAAGGACGGAATTCGAGACTCTCAGCAAAGACGAGATTCAGCGCATCATTTTTTCCATGCTGTCGGGCGAGCAAAGGAAAGTGCTGGAGCAGACTTATGAACTGGATTGCAGCTATGGTGTCTCCGGATTGGGGCGTTTCCGTGTGAACGTTTATAAGGACCGGGGCAGCTATGCTGCTGCTTTGCGGACAATCCCTTTCCAGGTGCCGCAGATGGAAGATCTCGGGCTTCCTCCAATTATCGGCAAGGAGCTGGTGCACAAGCCCAGAGGATTGATGCTCGTGACCGGACCGACCGGCTCGGGCAAGTCATCCACGCTTGCTTCGATGATCAACTGGATTAATGAGAACAAGCACGAGCACATCCTCACTATTGAAGACCCGATCGAATTCTTGCATCGTCACAAGAACTCGGTTATCAGCCAGCGCGAGCTGGGCGCTGATACCAAGAGCTTTGCCAATGCCTTGAGAGCTGCTCTGCGCGAAGACCCCGATATCATTCTCGTCGGTGAAATGCGCGACCTGGAAACAATTCAGCTGGCGCTGACTGCTGCCGAAACCGGGCACCTGGTGTTCGGTACGCTGCACACCAGCTCCGCTGCCCAGACTATCGACCGGGTGGTGGATGTTTTCCCGACGGCGCAACAGCAACAAGTGCGCGTCATGCTTTCCAATGGTCTGGTTGCCGTAATGTCGCAAACCCTCCTGCCAAGAACAGCTCCGCAAGCCGGCGCTGCTGCGACCACACGCGGGCGGGTCCTGGCTATGGAAATTATGCTTAACACACCGGCTATTGCCAACCTGATTCGGGAATCGAAGACTGCGCAGATTTATTCGGCTATTCAGATGGGCGGCGCTCAGGGTATGCAGACCCTCGAGACGGCTCTTGCCGGTCTGGTCAAGCAGGGTGTGATTCGTTACGAAGACGCTCTAACCAAAACCAGTCGTCCTGATGACTTCCAGCGCCTGTGCGGGCCGCAGCCGGCTCTTTCTGCTGGCGCCCGTCCGGCGCACTGAGCCTCTGCCTCCGAGGTCAGAGTCAAGTTATCGTTGCCAGGGTGCATGATCTCTGGTGAGCCCTGGGTCGCTACTTAAATCCAGGGTCAGTCAGGTCTTCCTGTCAGGTTTTGTCGGGGCAGTAAAACCTGCACTTGCAAACAGGCAACAGGCTGTTTGACCTGTCACTGGGCAATTCTTTCCATTATCCCTTGATGAAATGGACTCAAAGTTCCGGTTCTAGGTTATCCTGTTATAGGCTGGCAATTTCGCATCGTGAAGTTTCGCTTTGAATTTGTAGAAAAGATTGTCAGGCTCTACAATAGGTTAAGTTTTACCCGGCACTCAGGTTGACAGGTTTGCAAGCTAAGCCAGCTACACCAAAATCGTCCGGCGCCTCCCGACCAGGCGTGGACAAGGGACAGGATCAGATACACCGCTGGCTTCTCTCTTATGCCCAGTCCCGGGACCCTTCTTTGCGTGACGCTATCATCCAGGCGTCTTTGCCGCTGGTTAAGAGAATCGCTTACGGTCTGGCGCGCCGCTCGACCGATCCGGTCGAGGATTTAATCCAGGTAGGATCGATTGGTCTTATTAAAGCAGTGGACCAGTTCAAGCCGGATGCCGGGGCTAAGTTTCAGACCTACGCCACGCACTTGATCACCGGCGAAATCCGCCATTATTTGCGCGATAAGACAGCCATGATTCGCGCTCCCCGTGAATTGCAGGAACTTTCTTTCCGCATTAACCGGCTCGTCCAGAACCTTACGGCCAGGCTGGGGCGCGAGCCATCCGATTCGGAAATTGCCAGCGAGCTGCAAATTCCTGTGAGCCGGGTGAGTGAGGCTTACGAGGTCGATCGTCGCCGTACTTTAATATCGCTTGATCAGGCGCTTTCTAATGACGCTGGCAGCGAGCAATCTTTGATCGACACCCTTGTGGACGGTCGCTACCAGACCAATCAGACGGCCAAGGAAGATCGCTTCATGCTGGCTGAGGCAATCAAGCAGCTTAGAGATGGGCTCAGAGAGGTCGTTCAGCTGACCTTCTATGAAGATCTCAGCCAGACGGAAGTAGCCAGGCGTCTGGGAATTTCGCAAATGCAAGTATCCCGGAGATTGCGGGCAGCCACTGCCGAGCTATATAAAATAATTACGCAGACAAAAAAGAGTGCCAGCCAGAAAAGCAAGTATGACTGAGTCCGTCATTGAAACCTCAGGGTTAGTCAAAGACCATGTCAGCAACTTTCTTCGCAAACGTTTCCGAGCCCTGGACGGGCTGACCCTGTCCGTTCCAAGAGGCGAGGCTTTCGGTTTGCTCGGCCCGAATGGCGCCGGCAAGACGACTACTCTTAAACTGCTTCTGGGTTTGTTGAAACCGACCGCCGGCACCTGCCAGGTGCTCGGACACAAGGCTGGCGACAGGAAGGCACTGTCGCGCATTGGTTTCTTGCCTGAAAATCCTTATTTCTATTCGTATCTGACGGCTGGCGAGTTTCTTGACTTCTTCGGGCGTCTTTTCAATCTACCAGGGCGCGAGCGCAAGGAGCGCTCCAGACAGTTGCTCGAGATGGTCTCTTTATCCGAGGCTGCCGACAGGCCCATCCGTAAATTCTCCAAAGGTATGCTGCAGCGGCTGGGACTGGCCCAGTGCCTGATTAATGACCCGGAGCTGGTTTTTCTCGATGAGCCTAATTCCGGGCTCGATCCCATCGGAAGGCGGGACATGCGTCACATTGTCTTGAAGCTCAAAGACGAGGGCAAGACAATCTTCCTTAATTCGCACCTCCTGCCGGATGTCAATGAGCTGTGCGACCGGATTGTCATTTTGCACCGCGGCAAATGCGTGGCCGAAGCCCGGGTGCAAGAAATTTCGCGCGGCGGCAATTATCGCGATCTGGAAGAATATTTTCTTGAGTCGATCAAAGCCGCCGAAGAAGATTTCCAGGCACGCAGTCATCCTCTGTCTGCCAGCACATAAAGAACTCTGCCATTTGAGGTAAATGTCGTGACTTGTTGGAATACCCCGCCTCCGCCAGTAACTTTGTCCTTGCCTGCCGGCAAGCGGCTTTCCGGGAGCACCAGGCGA
>JAHFBI010000031.1:22440-25212 GCA_023250095.1 Candidatus Melainabacteria bacterium | reverse complement strand
AGCAATGGAAAGGCACACTGCCGCCGCCATCGTTTTTTTTGCGCGCGCGCTTCGATCCCTCTAGGAGGTCGGCTCTGAATGCGGCAAGCAGCTCTTCGGCAGCCAGCTTCCCCGACGCTGGCGCATGGGACGGCAAATCTGTCCAGTGACCCGATTTCAGGGGAGTTGCGACTCTGACCACCTGGCAGCGGCTGACAACTGTGGGCAGAACCTCATCGGTGCTGTCGCAAAAGAGTATGAATAAACAATTATCCGGCGGCTCTTCGATATTTTTGAGAAGAGCATTGGCAGCCGGGCGATGAAATATCTCTTGTCCGGCTTCAGGAATCAGGACCACACGCACGAAGGAAGATGTGCGCGCAAGTTCTTCGCTAAGCTGGCGGACCTTTTCCACCGGAATCTTCTGACTTCGTCCTTGTCCTGAGAGGCAAAGCCAGGCTTGCGGGTGTTGTCCGCTTACTATCCACTGGCAGTTAAGGCAGAACTGAGACTCTGGCAGTCCAGCAACCAAACACGAGCTGCCTGAGTCAACTTTTGCCTTAGAACAATTCAAATAACAGGCCAGTTGAAGGGAGAGAGCTTGCTTGTCTGCCCGGGAGCGACCCTCGAGCAAATAAGCATTTGCCAGTCTCCCCCGGACGACAGCCGCTTCCAGCAGCCGGCAGGCCAGTGGTTGAGAGTGCCGCAGAGAATTAGCAAAGATGTTTTCCAAACTGCAATCACGCCCGCTGTATCGCCTGTCTACTGGTTAGCATACACGAAGGAAAGGTCTTGAAACGCCTGTGCAACCAATGTTTGTTAATGGCTGATAATCAAAAAATGCTCCTTTGGACCCTCCATGTGAAGAGTCTGCTAGCCGCCATTTGACAGGCTTTTGCTTAAAGATATAGACTGTTTGGGTCAAACATAGGGACCTTCGGCCTTTAACCCGGATTTATTGCCAGGCGGCAAGTGGTGGGGCTAACGGTTTGTGACGTTTTGACTGCTTGTGGTTGCACGTATAAGTTTCGGAGAGCTAGAACCTTGGCTAATGTAATCGTTGTCGGCGCTCAGTTTGGGGATGAGGGAAAGGCCAAAGTCACAGACCTGCTGGCCAAAAATGCTGATTTCGTGGTCCGCTATCAGGGAGGCGCAAACGCCGGACATACGGTAGTTGTTGATGGCGATACATATAAGTTTCACCTGATCCCTTCCGGAATCTTATACGGGGGCACTACCTGTATCCTCGGTCCAGGCATGGTCATCGATCCCCAGGCTTTCATCGGGGAACTCGACGCTCTCTTGAAGCGCGGGCTCGACGATTCCAGCTTGAAAGTTTCCGCCTGCGCGCATGTGACAATGCCTTATCATCTGGCTATCGATGCTGCCGAAGAAGAAAGTCGTGGTGCTCACAAGATTGGGACCACCAAGCGCGGTATCGGTCCGACATATGCTGACAAATGTGCTCGCTCAGGCATCCGCGTTGAAGATTTGTTGTCGGCGGAGGCGCTTAGGCAAAAGCTGGACTGGCTTGTACCCCGGAAAAATGTCATTCTCGAGCGTCTCTACAATTTGCCGCCCCTTGACGGCAAAGAAATTCTCGAGACATATCTTGCCTACGGTGAAAAGATGCGCAAGTATGTCTGCGATACTTCTGCCATCATTTTCCAGGCAGTGCAACAGCGCAAAAATATTCTTTTCGAAGGCGCGCAAGGCACGCTGCTCGATCTCGATCATGGCAGCTATCCTTATGTGACAAGCTCTAGCCCTTCGGCCGGCGGCGCTTGCGTCGGAGCCGGTGTTGGTCCGACAATCATCGATCGCGTCATCGGGGTGTCGAAAGCTTTCATGACCCGCGTCGGCGAAGGTCCATTTCCCACAGAGCAAGCAGGGGCTATTGGCGAAAAACTTCGCCAGGTGGGCAAAGCCTGGGCCGAGGTCGGTGTGACGACCGGGCGCCCGAGGCGCTGCGGCTGGTTCGATTGCGTGGTGGGACGCTATTCTGTGCGCATTAATGGGCTCGACTGTCTGGCTATAACCAAGCTTGACGTACTAGACGAGTTCGACGAAATCAAGATATGCGTAGCATATCGCGATTGTGCCACGGGCGATGTCTATAAGGATCTTCCCAGCATTGCCGGCTCCTTCGGAGCCATGGAGCCTGTCTTTGAAACATTCCCCGGCTGGCAAAAATCTACAAGCGAGTGCCGCAGTTATAACGACCTGCCTTCGGCTGCTCAGCGCTATTTGAATTTCATCGCCGAACAGCTTGATGTCCCGGTCGCCATCGTCAGTGTCGGTCAAAAGCGTGATCAGACAATCATTATAGAAGATCCGATCCACGGACCGAAGCGCGTGCTCAGCAGGGCCGCCGCAGGTTTGTAGAGGCTCTGTTATTCATAGGGTCCGCTGGGATGAAGGCTTTTTTGCGGCGAAAGCGGCGAGTCTGCCGCTCGGGCGAACAGCCAGTCTTTCAGGCGGCTGGCAAGGTCATTCTTGCCAGCACTGAGGCGCGTGCGCAGCCGATCGAGACGTGCCATGGTTTCTTGATCGAAAGGGTTGAGGGCGGCTGCCTGCTGGTAGTTTTTTAGGGACTCTTTCAGGTCCCGCCTATATACCTCGAGATCTCTGCCCAATTGCAAATAGCATGTGGTATCTCCTTTGTTTTCTGAGATGCCTTGCCTGTATTGCTCCATGGCCAGATCGTGCCTGCCCATCTCATCAAAGAGATTGCCGGCAGCCGAGCGAAAGTGAAAGCGCTCGGTAGCCTTGTCTTCTTTCAGCTCGGCGGCT
>JAHFBI010000031.1:0-22430 GCA_023250095.1 Candidatus Melainabacteria bacterium | reverse complement strand
CGGCTGTGGGGAGGCTTCTGAATATAGTGAGCAAATCCGCCTTGATTGCCCGGTTCAGCTTGTCGCCTTTGACGGCCAGAGCGCGCAACCCGGGTGTCAGGGCTTCTGACAGCGCTCCTGTGTGCATGAGAGCTTTCATATATTGCTCATCCACGTCCGTCACCCATGGATTCACTGCGCAAGCTTCTTTGAAAGCTGCGCAAGCTTCCTGGAAGCGGCAAAGCCCCATAAGCGCCTGACCACGCAAAATGAGAGCGGTATATTTGCTGCTTTGATCGTCAAGGGCTTGCTGGCAGTAGTTGAGAGCTTCGTTGAACTTGCTTTTGCCCACTTTGATACACGCCAGCCCGCAGGCAAGCTGGGGAGAGAGAGGCTTCAGTTCTTCGGCGCGCATGTAGAGCCGTTCGGCTTCGTCATAGCAGTCTTGAGAATGCATGAGCAAGCCCATTTGCACGAGGGCGGTATAGTCATTGCTCAGTGAGGAAAGCGCCATGTCGGTCAAATGTTTTGCTGCCGATTTCTGTCCTGAGGTCAGCTTGAGATTGGTCAGGCGCAAAAGCCCTTCGGGATCGCTGCGCTTAAGATTCCAGGCGTTCTCGAACTTCTCCGCTGCCAGTGCCAGATAACCATTTTGCTCCAGATGTTTGCCAAGCAACATCTGAGCCTGCCTGTCGGCGGGATGGCTCCGGACATACTGGCTCAGAACATCCGCTTCTGCTGGCTTGAGCGACCCTGATACCACCGCCTTCTCATAATAGTCGAGATCGATTTTGTAGGAGGCTTCTTTGGATTTGCTTTCCTCCCTTGTCTCGGCATGTGCTTTGTCGGCACTTGCCTCTCGACACCCGGGGAAAAGCAAGAAAGAGCAGCCAAGGAGCATGGCAAGAGCCGGTTTTCGCATTTTAGCCAAGGTGTGTGCCTCTTTCTTTCGAGGTAACTCTGACAATAATAGCCGGTCCGTTCAATCCTTTTTTTCCCCCGAGGACAGTAACTGGAAAAGACTCTGCAAGGATAGCTTCAGCCTGAGCGCCAGGTTGTTTTTCTTGGCACGGCAACGCTCGACGCCGGTGGAAGCCGCAGGAGAGTCCGGGTCGCTTTGCAGGACTAGTTGGTACTGTGCTTTGGCTCCATCATAATCCTTGTCGAAGACCTCCAGGTTGCGCGCCAGCCTCAGCCTTGCTTCGAGGGAATCAGGGCGGGAGTCGAGAACCTTTTCCAGAAAGCGCCTAGCTGCTTCATGATCGCCTGCGCTCTCATAAAGATCGCTCAGGTCAAGTTGCCATTTCAGTACCTTCGGGTCCATAGCGATGGCTGTCTGCAGATATCTCCTGGCCGCGCCAAAATCGCCTTTTTTCACCTTTAGCTGGTAGGCCAGCAAGAGGACCTGCGGGTTAGCTGCTTCCCGTGAGAGGAGGGAAGAAAGCTGATGTTCGGCTTCGTCTATACGATCACTTTGCATCAAAGCGCTGACCAGAACGATGCGAGCTGGCGCGGAGGAGGGCGCACCGTCAAGGGCCAGACGAGCATATTTCAGACTCTTTTCCAGATCGAGGTTCTGCTGATAAATCTGAGAGAGGGCGACAAATGCCTCTGTGCCATGCGGATTCAAGAGGGTGGATTTCTCCAGCTCACCTATGGCTTCTTCCATCTCACCCAGTTTGAGCAATAGCCGAGCGTATCTCAGGTGGGCTTCAGCGCTATGCGGCTGTTTCAGGAGAAGCTCTCTGGCAGCAAGGCGTGCTTGCTGAAACTTCCCCTGAGCGAACAAAGCATCCAGTCGGGAAATATTTTGAGCCTCAGGCGGCTCAGCAGCCTCAAGGGCAATTTCTAAGGAGCCACTTGCAGCTACTGCCAACAGGCAGCATAATGCCAGGACTTTCCCGAAGCGCATCGCCTCTAATTTTCTGAGACTGAGAACCAATTCGCCGCCCTGGATTCATGCTCTATCTGGAGCCAATATGGTAGCAAATGAGGCCGGCAGGTACTCTCCTGATATCATGCTCCATGTGGTCAGCCTGCGCTCGCCATTGTTTTGAGATTATGCCTGAAACGTCGACAATCAGAAAAGTGAGCGGCAGCGTGTCATCCGTTGCCCTGATGGCCTGGCTGGTCATTGCTTACAGTCTGATAATAAGCCTTTATGCCATTGCTGTCAGGCAAGCCACCCTGCGCGGCAACAGCCAGGACGCGGTGGAGCAAGCGGCTTTGAGCGTGGCCAGGCAGTTGACGGCTGTAACCGTGTCCAGCTCCCGCTTTGGAGCAGTCGGGCTCTGTGATCTTGATCGGGGCAATAATACATTTGTCGGGCTCAAAGAAAGAGAGGTCATCGGACTTAATTCACTATTTGCTACTCTTCGCTTGGACAGTATTCTTGCAGCTGAGGCTGATCTGCCCTACATGTCCCGACTGGTGGGAGAGGATCTGCAGCAGGCCCACAAGCTTGAGAGAGAGTTGATTGACGCCCTTAACAGAGCAATCCTTCCCAATTATTCCTTGCCCGGCTCTCAAGGAGCAAGTAGCTCGCTCTATCAACAGGTATTCAAAACTGCCCTGTCCGGAAAGCAATCGGCAGCGGAAAGGCTTGTCGATTTGAAGATCAGCCTCGGCAATCTTGAGGGAAATACATTTTCCTCGCTTGTGGACACGCCGGGTCTCAAGGAGGAAATCGGCCTGGATTTCGTCAATCAGGGGCGCTATCGCCCGCTCATGCTAATTCCGGTACCCCTGTCCAGACCGGTCAAATTCTATCCGCTGGCGACAAAGGCTCAACTGGTAAACCACGTTGACTTTGTTGTTTCCGACTCGAGCGTTGCACCGTCTGCGGTGCTGGTCGAGGCCACTTACCGGAGCCCCGGCAAAGCCGGGCGCGAGGGTGTCTTGCGCACAAGATCGGCATGCGCACTGGTGGGTGCTCCCATCCTGCCGTCCCCGGCTTCGGTTTTTATGATAAGTTTCCCGCACGGGGTCCCGGGGCAATTCCAGTCAATCAAGGATCTGCTCAGATTCAAGCAGTGGAAAGCCGGGGGCGAATGGCAGCAAGCCGTCGGCGGCGCCGTGCCGGGCAAGGGACGTCTGGAGCCGCCCCTGGGAATCGACGCTGGCGAAATGAATCCAGGGGAAGCCATACAGATGTCCCTCTATCACTGGCTCCTCTTTTGCGGTCAGCATGTTAAACCGGAGCAGCTGGAGCTGCTCCTCAGCCGCTCCTTTGCCGGGCAAAGCAAAAGCTCTGGAGAGCCTGTTGCCAACAGCGCCCTGACTAAGGACGTCGGAGCCAGGAGTTTTGCTCTTTTGTACCAGTCCGGCTCCGGCGGCGCCGGGCAAGAAATACTGGCTAGCGCATTCGATGCTGGCAGAAGGAAGCGTGTCTTTCCCCAGTCGGCATTTCCCCTGATTGTAGATGAATCAGGAAAGTGTCGTTTGCCCGGGCGTCGCGGCTTTGACCGTAAACTAGTCATGGAGTTTATGTCTGCGCTCCATCAGACCAACCTGGCTGCTATCGAATCTTACTCGACGGCAAAGGCTGTCGAAGAGCGGCTGGATCAGGCTATCAAGCAAATTGATCAGCAGCTGGCTCTCGTCAAAGAAGAGCTGTCCTCGACAGATCAAAGATTGACGCGCATGAATTCCACAGGCTCGCTCACAACTGTTGCAGCTGACGAAAAGCAGTTCAGGCTATTGCTTGCCAGTCAGTTACAGCTGAATCAAACTCTTACCCTGGCAAACGAGAAGCGGCAGAACTATATTGCTGTTAAGAGGCGGGCCGGTATGGTGTCGGACAATGCAGAAAAGGCAGCACTGGTGTCTTTTGAGATCTGTGCCGATATAGCCCGATTCGCTGCCTCCGGTTTGTCTCGTGTTGATGGCTCGCCTGATTTCTTGCTGAACAAGACTTATTGTTTTACGCCGCAGATAGCGCCGGTAGGGGAAGAGGCGATTTACAAAGGAGCAACCGGGGCGGTTCCTTTCAACGGGCAAGGCAAGTCAGCTTCTGCAGACGGCTCCTCTAGTTGGACCGACCCGAAATTCTCCGTCTGGCGGGAAGCGCCTGCTTCGACTATGGTGGAGGGAATTTCGCTTGCTGCCCTGAGGCAACAGACAGCCTGGACCCGGACGTCAGAGCCCCTCTTTCTCATTCTCCAGTCTCAGCAGCTCACTGAACCCAGTGCGCCGGAGCTGGGGATTTATTTCAGCTCGCCTTTCTGGGGCTCAGGCATAGCCGCCGGCGAACTCACTTATTTTGCCCAGGACGCTCTTCGCACAGGCTCCAAGCCGGAGGTGGGATGGTCTGTGCTCTTGCGGGACGAGGTCGCCTGTCAAAGCGAGACTTGCGGTCAGCCGGTGGCATCACCCGAGCCGAGGTGGTGTCAGAAGCAGGGTTTGGAGATGACTGCCTGTCCCGGACTTGCTGCTGAAGTGCAGATACGAGCACCCCTGCCTGCAATTCCGGATCTGCCTGTTGGGTCTTATCTGACCAACCCCCGCACGCATGAGCGCGTCTCGCAAATCCCTCCAATGCCCTCCGATATGCTCTGAAAAATCCGTGACAGCCGGTCGTACCTAATATATGTATTGCTATCTGCTGCTTGATAATTTAACGGGACTTCTACCATTAATTTGCTATAATATGTTCACCGCGCAAAGATTAACTCGGCAGATTCTTTCTTTTAGAATTAGGTATGTGCCAACATTGCACAGTTTTTACTGCCAGCGGCCTTACTAATGACTTAACAGCTTGAAAGAGCAAGTAGCAACGAGGTTTATCAGGATGAAAGCTCAGCGACGACGAAGAGGAAATGCCATTACCGAAACCGGTCCGGCCCTCTATATATTCTTTATCGTCATCTTCTTCCCCATGCTGGACGTGCTGGGAATTGCTCTCCAGTACGGTTGCGGCTGGTATGTAAATCACCTGTGCACGCGCGAGTTGGCTGTACGCAGACAGGCGGAAGAGAATACCGTCAAGACGGAAGTAAATACCGACTTCACAGGACAGGGGATGGCCAAATTCCTCAACCTGACTCCAGCCAAGATAACGCACACTGTGACATACAACGCCCCAGGTGCCGGGCAGCCGCAAACAGTAACTTGCGACACAACCGTGCAGGCCACACCTTTTATCAGCGTGCCCTGGCCTTATGCTGTTCCTGGTCTGAACGCGGACATGCCACTCACTTTCCACAGCGAGCGGCCCAGAGAAGAGACCCGTTAACTGTTAACGCGACCGGTTCGGACTTACTTGGATTTAGGGCCGCGCCGGGCGCGAGTACCTGCTGCCGCGTCGGCTTTCTTTGACGGCTCCCCTTGTCCATCCAAGCCAGACTCCAGGTGCTCCAGTCTTTCTATGATCTCATCTAGCTCTCCGCGGGTAGCCAGTCCGAATTCGCGCGCGGCTTTCTGCATAGAATCGTGCACTTTCGAAGAGACGCGCTTTTCGACTTCGCCGGACCGCCGCCCGGCTTCGTCGCGCAGATTTTTCACGAAATCCTGCGCGGATTTGGCTTTGACTTTGCCGCGTGATTCCAGTTCGTCCAGGAGTTCCTGCCCGATTTTCACCAGGTCATCCATGGCCTCTGTGAGTGCCGCCTTGATGCGCTCACCATTGGTGGTGGCACCAACTCCCGTCAGGACTGCCTTCTTCAAGAGTTTCGTTCGCTCGCTCATATCACTTCTCCCATGGCGTGATTAACAGCCATTGTAATGGTCCGGGCTGTCGGGAGGAGCCATTATGTACTTACATCAACGATCGAAAACAAGCGCAGACGCCCTTTCAAGGGCGGGGAATCGGCAGCGATTATTCCTGTTTGCCGTTGGCCTTATCGGTGCGGTCAGGGATGCTTACCTGCTTGGGAAGCAGTACCAGTGGCATCTCGGAGATGGCCACATCCTCCACGTCGGCGAATTTCACTTTCTCATCGCCGGCTGCCTCGAAGATCTTCGGCAATGCCGTTTTCTTGCTGTCATAGACCACAAGAGCCCAGTAAGGTCGAAAGATCGACACATCTGCTTTGACCACGCCGGCAGCGCTTTTTAATTTTTTGGCCACGCGGCGCAAACAAACCACGCAGCTGGCGCCCTCTACCCGGAAGTCGGCCCGGTGCAAACCGGCATTGCCGCTGTTGCTCTTGCTTGCGCCTGTCTCTTTTGCTGGCGCGGAAGCGGAAGCTCCCGCCAGGAGCAAGCTGACCACCATCGGTGCCAGTGTCACGGCGCAAGACAGGACCAGGAAACGGAAGAAACTTTTGTTGCCAGTTGCCATTGTCACTCCATTCATTCCGAGACTCCTCTTAGACAAAGTTATAGCTCAAAGTCACAGGTTGCGGAGCTGCTTGAAAAACTTGAGCAATCGAGCCATTATTAATACTTTTCATGGGTGATTAACCTGTTATAATATTACCGTTGCTCACGACATCCGTTTTACTACAGCTACTTGTTCCAGACACCAAAGTTATGCCAAGGCCCTTCTCCAGACGCTGCCGGGTGGCGCAAAGCATCATTGAAACCGTCGTCGGGATTATATTCCTGATTCCAATTGTGCTTTTCCTGTTCGATGTGGCTGTGCTGATCCTGGCAAATACCGCCAATGACAATCTTTGCAAGAACGCCGCACGCGCGGCCGCCAGTGCCACTGATGTATCCGGATACGGGAATTCCGGGGCTGCCGGCACTGCCGCCACAAATATCGTCAACAAGTTTGCCGTGTCCGGTCTCATTCCCGTGCGCACACTTAACCTTGTGGACTGGAATGGAACAGTAGCCATCAGCGCAGGCTCTCTTCCCGGCAGCATAGGACCGACATCGGCTGCCGGACAGGTATATGTCGTGACTTCCATGGATGTGCAGCCGCCAGTGCCTTTCCCGGGGGTGGACAGGCGCACTTTCTATGCCAAGGCGGTCGAGCCTATCGTTTCAATTCCTCCCAATTGATCGCCGTGAGATGACAACCTGGAAACACGCGCCTCTTGTTAAAGCGTGGTTTTGACTTGCGTTGCCACTGAGGCTCTGGTTGAGGACAGCTCCAGGCTAGAAGAGCAATTTAATCCGCGCGCCAGGCAAGCTCTGCCTGCATGACATCACAATGGCCTTAAAGTAAGCAGACAGATCAAAATGACTGTTTGAAAATATGTGGTGACTGAAAGGGGAAAGTGCCTTGTACACTCTCTTGACAAGAAGGGCTCTGGCGATAGTCTCACTTAGTTTGCTGTTCCTTGGCACAAGTTGTCGTGCCCTGGCTCAGACGACGCAGTCCAGTCAGCCGAAGCTTGTGGTAGTGATGGTAGTCGATCAGTTCAACTTCGACTATTTGAGCCGCTATCAGGACAGGTTCGGCTCGGGCGGGTTTCGCTTCTTGCAGGAGCATGGGGCGAATTTTTCCAGCTGCAGATACAAACAAGCCACCACGCAAACGGCGGTAGGGCACTCCGTTATTGCCACAGGCGCTTACCCGTGGTCTAGCGGCATTGTGGCCAACGAATGGTTCGACAGGCGCAAAGACAAGGTCGTTGCTGCAGTTTTAGACGACAATGTGCAGCTCGTTGGTGCCAACGGTGGTGGAGCCAGCTGCAAGGCTATGGCGGGTACCACAATTGGAGACCAATTGAAGCTGGCAACAAACGGTCGCAGCAAGGTCTTTACGGTTTCTCTGAAAGATCGTTCCGCGCTTTTTCTTTCCGGGCGGCTGGCCGACAATGCTTTCTGGTGGGACACTCGCTCTGGCAATTTCGTCTCATCTTCCCAGTTCGGTAGCCAGCTGCCGCTATGGGCCAGATCCTTCAACGATCAGCATTACGCCGATCGTTTCTTCGGGAAACCCTGGCAGCGGGCTCTGCCGGAGAACCTTTATTCAGCCTCGACGCGCGATGACTACACCTGGGAGACTTCCCTGCCGGGAGATGGGCGGCAGTTTCCGCATGTCATCACCGGTGGTGGCAGCTCGCCTGGTGAGCAATTTTACTCGGTTTTCGCCATGACCCCCTGGGCAAACCAGATGATTGCCGATTTTGCCAGAGAAGCCGTGGAGAAAGAAAAGCTCGGACAGGATGACAATTGCGACTTCCTTGGAGTGAGCTTCTCATCTTCCGATTATCTCGGACATGCCTTCGGTCCTTACTCGCAGGAGGTGGAAGATCTGATGCTGCGGCTGGATCAGACAATCTCGAGCTTTTTGCAGTTTCTTGATCAAAAGATTGGACTGGATAAGTGTGTTGTCGTGGTGACCGGTGATCACGGTGTCATGCCTATTCCAGAATTCTTGAAGGAGCGGGGTCTGGATGCCGGGCGCATCGATCCGAGATCTTTCAAGACGCTTCTGGATGCAGCACTCGATTCCAGGCTCGGTGCGCAAGACTGGATCACTGAATTCTTGCCCCCCAATCTTTATCTCAACTTGAACGCTATCGACAAGGAGAAGTATCGCCAGCCTGATGTAGAAGCTCTGGCCGCCAAGCTTTCCCACTCTATTCCCGGTGTCGGGGACATATATACTGCTTTCCAGTTCTTCATGAATCAGGTTCCTTCAGGACCGATGTCTGAGGCGGTCAAGAAAAATTATTACTGGGGACGCAGCGGCGAGCTGTATGTCCTGACAAAACCAGGCTATATTTTCCGCAGCGAATCGAACGGCACGGCTCATGGCTCCCCTTATGCCTATGATGCGCAGGTGCCTCTCATTTTCCTGGGTACGACCATTCGTGCCGGGCGCTTTGCAGCAGAGTCCAGCCCCGCCGACATCGCGCCGACCCTTGCCGCCATTCTCTCCATCTCGACGCCTTCCCTGTCCGAGGGGCGCGTTTTGCAGGAGGCGCTCGGGCAGGTTTTCGGTCCTGCCCGCCCGCTAGCCCAGTCCGCTCAGGGGGCAACTCCTGGCGAGCCCCCGAGGTGAAAGATGTTCGGAAAAACAAGGATTGAGAGATTGTCCAACCTTGTTCTTGCAGCCAGCCAGAGCCGATGAGCCGAGGAACACGTCATGAGCGAAAGAAAGACCCTTGTTCTGGTTGATGGAAGCGCTCTGGCTTTTCGTTCCTTTTTTGCTCTCATTAACACGGGCATGCGAACTTCCGATGGAACTCCGACATGGGCTGTGTACGGTTTTTTTTCCGCCCTTTTCGACTTGATTGAAAAGCGTGAACCCGAGGCAATTGCCGTTTGCTTCGATTTAGCTGCTCCCACTTTTCGCCATGAGGAATTTGAGGACTACAAAGCTCATCGTGCTGAGATGCCCGACGAGCTGTCGGCGCAGTGGCCGTTAATCAAGGAAGGGGTTGCTCTTCTCAATGTTCCTCTTTATGAGATGGCCGGCTTTGAGGCTGATGATGTTATCGGTACCGTGGCTAAGGTCGCCGAAGAGAAGGAATGGCAGGTTCTCATCCTCACTGGCGACCAGGACGCCTTCCAGCTTCTGGACGGCAATATACAGGTGCTCATGCCCAGCTCCAGAGAAGGGCTTCTTACCTATGGACGGCAGGAAGTGTTTAATAAGCTCGGTGTCTGGCCTGAGCAGGTTATTGACTATAAAGGATTGTGCGGCGACACCTCCGACAATATTCCCGGTGTAAGAGGCATCGGTCCGAAAACCGCTGTACAGCTCCTGTCCCAGTATGCCACTATCGAAGGGATTTACGAGAACCTCGAAAAGATAAGCTCAGCTTCGGTCAGGGCCAAACTAAGCGAAGGAAGACAGAGTGCTTTTGCCAGCAAGAGGCTGGCCACTATCCGGCTCGACGTGCCTCTGTCTTTTGACTTCGAGCATTGCCAGCTTTCGTTGCCGCAGGTGGAAGCTGTGGCAATGTTTTTTCGGCGCCTGGAAGCCAATGCCATGTTGAAGCGCCTGCCCCGGGTGCTGAAAGATTTCAATCAGGGTATTATGCCGGCAATCGACGATGCCTGGCTCGAGCCGGTGACGAAGGCGCGCGGGCGACTTGCTGCTAAACAGGAGCCTCGGGCAGGGCGGCAGGCAACAGCTGCCTCCGGCTGTCTGAGTCCTGAGTCTGTGCCCGCGACTCACGGCACAGGTTCGGGCTCAAGCCAGGCAGAGCCGGTGCCGCAGGCGAAGATCTCTTTCTTGCCGGTCATACATCAGGGTGCTCCGGAGCCTTCAATAATCGTCACGGCAGAACAGCTGGCGGATTTGTTAGGTGAGCTCAGCCAACAGTCGCTTGTGTCGGTGGTTGCGATTACGGATTCGGCTCAGTCCCTGGATGGAAATCTGGTCGGGCTCGGACTGGCCTGGAGTGATTGCTTTGCCCTTGATGCTGCCTTGCGCCTTTGCCGGCAAAAGCAGGAGGGAGCGCTTAAGGCGGTTTATGTGCCGCTGGCCAAGCAAGGGCTGAGCCAGCCGTCTTTCTCTGCTGAGGAAGCACTGTCTTCCCTCAAGCCGTATCTGGAGGACCGGCGAATCGGCAAAGTCATGCACAATGCCAAGCAGGCAATGAACGCCCTCAGCTTGTACGGGGTGGAACTTGGACCGATCGTTTTCGACAGTTCCCTGGCCAGCTACATTGCTAACCCTGATGATAAGCATGGATTGAAAGAGCAGGCCAGGAACATCCTTGGTTATTCGCTCGTTTCACTGTCCGATCTAGCAGGCAGCGGGCGCAAGCAACTGACAGCAGATCTTCTTGCCCTGGACAGGGTGGCTTTCTATGCTGCTGATGCCTGCCGGATTAATCTGGAGCTTGCCTGCTATTGGACCTTGCAACTTGATTCCGACCAGCTATATCTACTCTTCGAGATGGATCTGCCTCTAACATCTGTGCTTGCGCGTATGGAGCAGACAGGAGTGAAACTCGATGTCCCTTATTTCGAGGAATTTTCTGCCGAGCTGAAAGGTGAGCTTGTGCGGCTGGAGAAGGAGATATTCGATCTGTCCGGGCACCCCTTCAATATCAATTCGCCGTTGCAATTGCAGAAAGTGCTCTTCGAGGAGCTGAAGCTTCCGACCAAGGGCAAGACCAAGTCCGGCTATTCGACGGATGCCTCCGTTCTCGATGCGCTCAAAGATGAACACGAAATTGTCGCCAAGATTCTCGATTATCGGCAGGTGACCAAGCTAAATTCTACTTATGTGGAAGCTCTGCCGCGCCAGATATCAGCGCGCGATGGTTTCCTGCATTGCGAATTCAATCAGACTGTTACTGCCACGGGAAGGCTTTCCAGCACTAACCCCAATTTGCAGAATATTCCCATACGCACAGAGCTAGGGCACAGAATCCGCAAAGGATTTATCCCTGCCAGGCAAGGCAACGTGTTGCTCTCGGCTGATTATTCGCAAATCGAACTGCGCCTTCTGGCTCACATGTCCGGCGACGAGAGATTGATCCAGGCTTTTCAAGAAAATCAGGACATCCATGCTGCAACTGCAGCCGATATTTTTGGCATCGAGCCTTCGGCAGTTACCCCCGAACTGCGCCGGGTTGGTAAGACTCTCAATTTCGCTCTCATTTATCAACAAGGGGCATATTCAACAGCGCAAGACCTCGGTGTTTCCACCAGGCAGGCCCAGGATTTCATAGAGAAATATTTTGCCAATTATCCCCGGGTCAGGCAGTTCCGTGACGGCATTATCGAAGAGGCTCGCAAGAGAGGCTATGTGCAGACTCTCTGGGGCCGACGCCGCTACTTCCTTCATCTGAATGACCGCAATGAGGGGCTGAGAAAAATGGATGAAAGGGCTGCATGCAATGCCCCGCTGCAAGGCAGTGCTGCCGATCTCATCAAGCTGGCCATGATCCGCCTGGACCGGGAACTGACGTGTGCCAAGCTCGCAGCCAGGCCCATTATGCAGGTCCATGACGAACTGGTGCTCGACGTGCCGGAAAGCGAACTGGCGCAAGCAAGAGAAATAACAGTTTGTTCCATGTTGCTGGATCAGCCGCTGAACGTGCCGCTGAAGATTGACGTCAGCGTGGGACGGAACTGGAAGGATACGGAATAGCGCTGGCTGAGAGGCATCTCCTGGAAAGAGCTGCAAGGTTTAAATATTCATCATCTCGGGTATTTGCAAAGTAGACGAAACATTATTTTCAGTTGACATCCACCTGAAGATAATACATAATTAATTAACCCGCATTAATGTTTGCATTCCTCGTGCGGTGCAGACCTTGTGTCGGCGTTTTACTATGGTTTACCCGCGCCCGGCCGTCAGGTTCGGACCAAAGACATGAGGCTAAAGGAAGTTATGAGTCGTCGTAGTCAATCGGGTGGCACCATGGCTTTAGTGGCCGGTACCACTATTGTCCTCGTCCTGATCGGTGTGGCTTTCTTCTTTATCGCCAAGATAATCGGCGGCGAAAGAGAAATGCAGCACGCAGGAGACTCCGGTAACCTGAACGTCGCCAAACAGGCCTTGATTGAGCCGACTGTAGATCTTAACAGCGGGGTCGAGGCGGATAATTTCCACTACCTGACGGACCCGAACCACTCCAGCAAAGTGGACCTGCTTTATTACAACCGTATGGTCGGACAGGCTCTGATTGTAGCTCTCAATGCGGATCAAGACGGCGGACCCGGCGGTGCCGGCAACCCGGATTCAGCTCTTTCGCATGCCCAGGGGCTGATCAATTCATTGCAAGGATCGGCAAGCTCACTGGGAGGAAGGCTCCGGTCGGCTCTCAAGAGCACTGCCGGCAACCCCCTCTTCAACGAGTTTGGCGCAACGGCTAATGCCAACTCTATCCGCATGCTGGGCAATAGCGCTGTCGTGCAGCACCAGAACGGTATGTGGGATGTGGCTTATATGGAACTCGGCGGACTGACGAACCTGACTGTCCCGAGCAATCTCACGGCCATATTCGGTGCCAAGCTTTCAGGCATTACAAGCGTGAACCCTAAAGATGGGCAGACTTACTTGCAGGGCTATGTTACTCCGGCTCTGCCGGCATCGCTCAAAGTTGCCGGTGTGCCGGTTCAACCGGAAGACCAGCCGCACCTGGTCTCCACCAGCGCTTTTGATGGCAAGCGCGGCGATCCAGTGGCTGGAGCCTTCTTGCCGCCCAACTCTTTCAAGTCGGCGGCTGCTGCCAACCAGGAAGCCGGTTTTACTGCCGGAGCCGTTTCGACAGCCATTGTCGGCACGATGAAAACTCAGGGCACTTATAAAGGCAATTTCGAGCTTGCAGCCAAAGAAGGCTATATCGCCGTTGTCAATGGACCGGATCCTCCGTCCAGTGGTGGGTATCTCTATAGCGGACCGACCATAAACACAGACAACGCGCTGGCGCAAGAGCTGGGCGTGCCTGACCAGGGCAACGGTATACGTGCTTTCGGCTCTTCTGGCAATCCCTTCACATACAACGATGGCACGCAGAACGGGCTGGTCAACCAGTGGGTGACTTACAATCAGGCATATGCCGCTAACCCGGCTACAGCTGGCAGCCCACCTTCCACAAGTGGTTTCTTCAATTCTGATGGATCGCCAGCTTCTGTGAATGATTGCCGTAATATCACTTCTTCCAATGGTGTTCTGTGCACCGACCAGAACTCTGTAGGAGCTGGCTCTGTCTCGCCGTGCGATACACTTGAGGCTCAAAGATCTGGACCGGAACCCAGAAGTCCATTTGATGTTGCCTTCAACCACAGTGGCTCTTATCAAAGCCCGCCGCCTGGCGGAGGTGGCATGATGGCTGTGGAGTGTGTCAAGTGCAATTTGCACGGACAATGGAATTCTGACGCGTGCGCTACTGCCAACGGCTGCCCGGTTACGGGACTGCGCAAATTTGCTCGCGGGGCGGAGTTGCCTTACACGAGCGGACCGCTGTGCAAGGTGAGCAGCGAAGCCGACGCTATTTCATTGCTCAATTTCGTCGATCCGGGCAATTCGGGAGCTGTGGTCAATGAACTCATCGATCATGCCCTGATGATCAGCCCGAACCATCCCAACGGCACAGCCAGGACACGCGCGGAAGTGCGCAGCCTCCTGGCCGGAAAGACCTTGAATCTGGGAGATGTATATTTCCTGCACAATGACGCTACTTCCGGAGATCTGGTTTTCGACCAGACCCTGCCGCGCGGTTTCAAAGGCTGGCAAGCAGACCAGACGCCCAGGACGCTGACAAGCGGTCAGTACAACCTGGTTCTCACATTCGTCAACCCCCACCACGACTTTGGAATTCACGATATTCTTTATCGAGATTATCCAGGCGGCGGTGTGAATGGTGTAGACAATGCCATCTGGACGCCAGGCTCCTGCTACAACAACAACTGCGGCAAACTGCAGTTCACCAACACGGCCTCCGGTACGGCATGCGGATTCAGCAAGCCCGACTAAGGGACTTGGCCGATCAATCGCCTGTCTTGGTAAACTGAATCGGAACTATCGAAGACGGGAGTTTGATGATGCTGTTTGGCAACTCAAGAGTGAGCAACAGCCTCAGGCTGTGCATATCAGCCGCGATGTTAATCGCGGCTTTCATGCAGGCGGGATTTGCTAATCCTCCCATGTCCACAAAAAAGGGAGCTCCTTACGATCCCGATTTCCTCTTCTTGAAAAAGGCTCCGGACCTGCCTTATCTGCCACAATACAGCGGTAATATACATTACCGCAGCATCGTCTCCTGGCCGCACAAGCCCGGTGGTCCGGCTTACAGCATTACTTTCTGTGCCAAAGAGGACCCTGTCTCAATCCTGGACTTTTACAAGACAGCCTTCCGCCAGTACAAGTGGGTGCTGGTGGGCACCTCGAGACTTTCAGTGTCAGCCGAGCGTCCGAAAGAAGCCTTTGCCGTGGTGACAATCATGCATCAGGCTGACAAGGACTATACCTGCTCGGTCCACATCGCATACAAAGTCCAGGGGTTGCAATAGAAAAGAGTGCGAGGCTTATGCAAAGGCTTGAGCGGAGCAGGACACTTGCTTGGACTGCCAGCGGTCGCCTGCCTGCTCAGCCTGGGACTTCATACTCCGCTCAAGGCGGAAAGTGCCCGGGATACAGCATCATTATCTGCTGACTATGCTTCAATCGAGCTGAGCATTGCGCGCAACAAGGTCGACGATCAAACTTTCAAGCGCATAGAGGCGCTTCTCAAGGCTGATCCCACTAATTCATACACGCACTTGCTTCTGGCTCGCTGCCTGGAGATAAAGGGACTTCTTGATCTGTCAGAAGAGCAATTCCAGCTGGCAGCCCACTATGGTAATCATCTGGATCTTCTCCTTAAGCGCATGGCAAACGCCATCACTCAAGGTGATATGGACGAAGCCCAGAAAATTTGCCATCTTCTTGAGCGCCGGTTTCCCGATGATGCTGCTGTGCAATTCCTCCATGCTGTGGCTCTTCAGCAAGGTGGAGACCCTGGGTGCGCCGAACCGGTATACGAGCGCCTGCTCAAAAACGGCTGCAAACAATGCGGCGTCGCCTCCGCTCTTGGCGCAATCAGGCTCAATCAAGATCGTTTTCTCGAGGCTCTGGCGCTGGCCGACATGGACCTGAAATTGAATGTGGACTATTTCGCTGCGCACATCGTCAAAGGAAATGCCCTGGCTTCCCTGGGGCGGGTGGACGAAGCGCTCAAGTCGCTTTTGAAAGTTTTTGCTTATAATCCTTTTCAAAGCAGTGTCACGCCGCGCCTGGCGCAATTGCTCTATCAGCGCGGTGAGTACAGGCAAGCACTGCAACCGGCCATGTATTCCTTGATGATGGCCCGCAATGAGCAGATATACAACCAGTACGCCGCTCTCTTGCGCAGACTCATCTCTCTTACCAGCGATGCCGAGGGGGCCGAGGCTGCAGCAGCCGTCGGAGGGAAAGAAGACAGGCGGGCTAATGCCTGGCAGTTTCATTATTCGCTGGGCAAGATTTACGAGGAGTCGAGAAAACCAGCGCAGGCTCTGGAGCAATATGTGACTGCTCTCAAAATGAATCCCAAATATCCGGCTGCGCTGTACAGGGTCGGGCGCATCATCGAGCATCGCTACGGCGACTATGTCACGGCCATGCGCTATTACCAGCAAGCAGATCAGATGTCCAGGGAAGCCAAAGATGTCATGCCGGACAGGCGTGCAACTGATGCTTTCATCAGGCTGGCCGGTCGGTTGCAAAATCGCCCTCGCGATCTCTCCTGGCGGTTGAAGGACTGGCTTGGCAAGACTTTTGGCGGGCAACGGTCCAGCTAAGAGCTTCCTTCAGGCTCTGGAATCTTTTTCTGTCAATGGGTCAGGTGGCTTTGCTGTGCTGCCACCGTGTTGCTGCCGGCTGCCAGCTTGCTGTGTTTGCGTCCGTAGAGAAAGTAAATCACCAGTCCTACCGGGCAGCTTATGCAATATACATTCAGAACAACCGGATTGAGATTGAAAGCTAGAATCGTGCATCCGATCATGCCGCACAAAGCCACGATCGGATGTACCAGCTTGAGCCTGAGGGCACCGAGGCAGACGAAAATGAAAGCGACAAGGGTGCCCAGAACCATGATATCCGAGACGTCCTCGAAAGGTACGAACCCGGCCACGACACCGACGATGATACCGTTTACCAGGAGTCCGACAGTCGGATTACCCTTGTGAGTTTTTTCGAAGGACGGCGGTAAGAGCCCATCTTCCGCCATGTTGCGGAATATGCGCGGCCCCCCCATGGAAAGAACGAGAAGAACGTTGAAGATCCCGATCACGGCACCAGCTGCAATCAGCTGTCCGGCCCATGTTTCGCCGGATGCCATCAGCAGGCTGGCCAGGGGCGCTGATGCTTCCGTTCCTTTGAAAAGGGGATTGATGTGGTTTATATCGCCGCCAGGAAAAACTGGCGCCAGTGACACGGCGATGGCCATGACGGTGACATAAAGGAAGGCCACGAGCCCGATGCAAAGATATGTGGAAAGTCGTGTGTCCCGCAGGCTCTTGGACTCGCGTGCAAAAGTATAAAGTGCATCAAATCCCACATAGGGAAAAACGGCGATGGCTGCGCCCTGCAGCACCCCGTCCCAGCCCTTAGGCATGAAAGGCTGGAAATTCACCGGATTCATATGTCTGAGTCCGGCAAACATGAAAAGAGCCAGCAGCCCGCACTTCAAGCAGACCAGACAGAAATTGAGTTTTGCTGACTTGTTCACGCCGCCGCAAATCAAGATTACTGTCACCAGGGCCACGACACCAAGTGCCACGATATTGACGCCAAACTGGAAATGACCGTCAGCGTGTCCTGGACCCATTAACACGGCCGGCAACTGGTAGCCCACGGCTTTCTTGAGATAAGCGCTCCAGCCGATAGCGACTGCAGATGCTCCGAAGCTGTATTCGAGGAAAAGCCCGAAGGCCACTATCCAGGCGAACAGCTCGCCGATGGAGTGGTAGACATAGCTATATGCGGAAACGCCTTGCGGTACGACACGAGCAAAACGCTCGTAGCAGATGCCGACAAAGAGAAAAACGAAGCCGGTGATCAAGAAAGAGAGCACGCCGGCTGGTCCGGCTTTTTCGGCAATGCGCCCGGGCATTACGAATATGCCGGCGCCGATGGTGGCACCAATGCCAAGGGCAGTAAGCATCAACCAGCCCAGATGTCTGGGTGTCCCGTCGACGAACCCTTCGGCAACAGGCGGTGTACGGCGCATCAGTGATGTCAGCAAGTTCGTCACGGACCTGACAAAAAAACCATTCTTCGCAACCCGGCTATGCTAGCATAACGGGTTAAAAAACTCAGACACTGCTTTCAGAAGAGGTACTTTTATGAAGGTCGAGAAGGCTGCTGTTATCGGCGCCGGCACAATGGGCGCAGGAATTGCTCAGGTCCTTAGCCAGGCTGGAATCGAAGTAATTCTTAAGGATGTCAAACAAGAGTTTGTCGAGCGCGGACTTGCCAGTATTCAGCGCATGTACGAATCGCGTGTCAAGAAGGAGGTTCTCACCCAGCCTGAAGCAGATCACTTGTTTGCCATGATCCAGGGCACTACCTCCTGGGAGGGTTTCGCCGATGTGGATCTGGTTATCGAAGCTGCTTTGGAGACAATCGATCTCAAGTTAGAAATTTTCGGCGAACTCGACAGGCGTTGCCCGTCGCGCACTATTCTGGCAACCAACACCTCAGCGCTGTCCATTTCGGAAATAGCTCAGCACACTAAGCGCCCGGACAAGGTTGTCGGTATGCACCTCTTCAATCCGGCACAGGCGATGAAACTGGTCGAGGTCATTCCTGGAATTGAAACTTCGCATCAGACAGTTGAACTTGCTCTTGAACTCTGTCGGGAACTGCATAAGATTCCGGTGAAAGTGGAAGAGTGTCCAGGCTTCCTTGTCAATCGTCTCTTGTTTCCCTACCTCAACGAAGCCCTGCATGTTCTTGAAGAGGGAATTGCAGAACCTGAATCGGTAGACAAGGCGGCGGTCGCTTTCGGGCTGCCCATGGGTCCGTTCACGCTGCTGGACATGACTGGCATCGATGTCTGTTCTCACGTCACCAGCTTCCTTTATGGGGAATACGGCGTGCGCTTCGAGCCAGTATCCATCCTGAAGTCCCTCGTTGGCAAGGGACAGCTCGGTCAGAAGAGCGGCTGCGGATTCTACGTGCATGAAAAGGGCAAGCCTCCTGCCAAGGAAGAACCACGCAAACTTAACCCGGAGCTTAACGATCTGCTTGCTACTATACGCAAGGGGCGCATGCAGCCGAAAGCCTCCAGAACTTTCGATGTCAATCGCGTTATTTTGCCGATGTTTAATGAAGCCATATACGCCATTCAAGAAGGCGTTGTTCAGGCGAAAGACGTGGACGTGGCTATGGAATTCGGTTGTGGACTGACACGCGGGTTGTTGAGTCTGGCCGAAGAGAAGGGATTTGCCTGGTGCCTGGCGGAAATGGAGGCATACCAGGAAGTCTTAGGCGAGCGATTCCGTCCAGCCTGGCTGCTTAGAAAGTTGGTGCGCGGTGGTGTGCATGATTTCACCAGGCTGCATGCAGCAGTGGCTGTCGTCTGAGTTCGGGCGATAGAGATGATCAAGTGGCTGGCCACATTCATAATCATCTGGTTCATCTATGAAGTCAGGTCTGTTTTTCCGCCCATAATTGTCGGGGCTATTATTGCGTACCTGCTGCTGCCGCTTGTGCAGCAGCTTTCAGCCTCGGCGAAAATTTCGGTGGGCATGGCGACCACGATCGTCTATTTTCTGGTGGCTGCCGTTCTCATCACGACCCTTTGTATTTTTGGCCCGGTGATGGGTAAGCAAGTGGGCGAACTGGCATCCAATGCCCACGGGATAATCCTCAATGTGGTCAGGCAGTTTGCCGATGTCACTCACTGGCAGGGCGATGTCGAAACCACCGCAACGCAGATTCTGAACAATCTTGCCGACACTTTCGGCAAACCCACTGAGATTGCTCATCTCGGTGGACTGCTCTCGCATGGGATGCTGGCGGTGCTTGTCTGTGTCGTGTCATCCATTTACTTTACTGTGGATTCCGACAAGCTGGGCCGCTTCTTCTTGCGCTATCTGCCGTCGGAAAGGCGCGAGACTGCCATAGAGCTTACCGGGCAAATGAACAAGCTCTTGAGTCGTTATGTACAGGGGCAGCTCTTTCTCATTCTCTTCATGTCTGTGGTTGCCTGGCTATTCTTGCATTTTGGGATGAACATGAAGTTTGCCTTCCCGGTGGCTATCATCAGTGGTTTTCTGGAAATCATCCCTGTCCTCGGTCCCATCCTGGCTATTTCGACTGCCACGCTCGTAGGCATCTGGCAGTTTGGAGCAGGGGCCCTGCTTCCAATTGTGGGCTTTTACTGGATAGCCCGCTTGATTGAAGACTATATTGTCGTGCCCAAAGTGATCGGGCACGCCGTTGAGCTGCATCCTCTGGCTGTTATTTTTGCCGTCCTCTGTGGTGAACACATGGCTGGAGCCCTGGGCATGCTGATTGCTATCCCTGTGGCTGCTTGTATCAAGCTTTTTATCGATTTCTTTTATCTGGGCAAAACGCCGCCGTCCGATACTCATCGCGGCAAGGGCCGAGGCGCCCAAGAAGCTCCCGGGAAACGTTCTGTGCGCGGGCCTGTGAGCTTCCGGCCGCACGGGGCTGTCGCTGAGGATCAAAGTGAAGGGTCCGAGCAGTGACTAGGCTCCATTGATGATTATTGCCATCTCTGAGACTGGCTGATCGACAACCGGCTGAGTATGGACATATGCGCAGGCTTCAAGTTGCAAGGGGGCTCCTTCTGACCTGTAGTCGCGAGGAAGGCTGCGTGTGTGAGTTTGGAATTTAAACCGATATCGGTTTAAATTCCAAACTCCGTGATACCCATCCCAGCGCAGCATTGTTAAACAGGTGCCGTGCTTGACTGTGATCGGCTCGTAGCCAGTACTTGTAAGTGCCAGACAAGCTGAGACATATGCTTGTGCTCGAGCCGGTGTCTTCATGAAAGAGCAAGCTGTTAGTCAATCTGTCTTGTCAGCAGAAGCCAGGTCAATGTGGAAATGTAACAAACCACACCGGCAAGCAGATGCTGAGGGCGGAGCTTGTCGCGCTCAAGCAGCAGCAGATAGAAGGTGGCTGAGGCAAGTGCTACGAGTCCTGTCGTCAGAACGCCAGCTCCCAGATTCCAGCTGGTGAAAGCTACACCGAAGGCGACGGGAAAACAGCTTTGAAAGACAAGAGCGCCGGTGACATTGCCGAGTGCCAGCGTGTCCTTGCCATTGCGCACCCAGAGGACGCTGTTCACTTTCTCTGGCAGCTCTGTGGCTATCGGGGCAATCAACAAAGACAGGATCAGCTCAGGCACATGGACAGCTCTGGATAGCGACTGGACATGATCGACAAAAAGAAAAGCCCCGCCGAGAATGCCAGCGAGCCCGCTCAGCACCTGCAGCACGACGGCAGAAAATCCGGTACCGGCTTTAAGCAGACGGTCGAAGTGCAGATGCTCTGGAGCTTCGCCCATTTCGCCTTCATGGGTGAATGTTTTGTATAGATACAGTCCGTAACTGAAGACCAGGAGAATTGCAATGACCAGGCGGGCCATGGCGATGTTTCTGAGAAGTCCGGCTGCAAGCGCTGCGGTGTATGCCAGAATGAAAAACCTCAGGTCTCGCGTCAGGACGACCTTGTTGAGATTGAAGACTCCGGCTCGTCGCCCGATTCTGGTAAACAGGAATACTGCTGCGCCGCAAAGGCTCAGGGTGAGAGTGCTCAGCATAAAGGGAGCTCCGGCGATGGCACCGATTCCTACATTTTGTGCCTGCCGAGTGCCGAACATCACTACTGCTACCACTGGGATTAGAGTTTCGGGAAGGGCCGTTCCGACTGCTGCCAGTACGCTTCCCACGACTCCTTCGCTGAGCCCGAGATGCTGACCGAGCCATTCTATGCCGTTGGTGAAAAGTTCAGAAGCCCCGAGGATGACTAACAGAGCAAGAAGGAGAACGCAGACATGTCCAACAACCGGGTCAGCAAAATTCATCGGCTCACATCCAGTTCGCTCGCAATTTCCATGATGGGCAGCTACCTCTTGGAGCGGCTAGGGGACCGACTGTGATAATATGGCGCACTGGATAAAAGACCTACTCAATTCTAGGTTAAACAGGCACCGATTACCGGGGACCTTTTCGTGATAACCATTAAAGATGTCGAACATGTAGCGAAACTTGCCCGTCTTGCTCTTTCGGACGAAGAAAAGAGCAGGTACACAAAACAACTGGCTGCTATCATCGAACACTTTAATGAGCTCAAGGCAGTCGATACAACCGGAGTGGAGCCGTTGGCTCATGCATTGCCAATCACTAACGTTCTCAGGGAGGATACGCTTGTTTCTCCTCCGGGAAGGGCTCTTCTAATGGAAAATGCTCCGGAGCAAGAGAACGGTTATTTCCGCGTTCCGAAAATCGGCGATTAGCTGAACTGTCTTTTTTGTGAACAGCTGCCGGGCGACCTGTTCGGACAGCTTCCAACGGGGGCTGGCTGGGGGAACTCATTTTTCTATGAGTGGGGCATAAGGAAAATGGGGCGCAGTGCGTCAGCGCCGTGGCTTGCCTTTGAATACCCGCAGAATTCTGTTCAAGCGGGGATTTAGTTATATACTTAGGAAGTTCAGGTGGCGCAAGCTCCAGCCTGTGCCTTGTATTTGTTTTTGTTGCTCCGAATTGCCTAAGTCGTACTGAAAGGAGAGGAGGCTATGGACACCAGATATGTCTTTGTGACTGGTGGAGTGGTCTCCTCTCTTGGGAAGGGTATTGTCGCCGCCTCGCTGGGACGCCTGCTGCGAGCTAGAAACATAACGACGACAATTGTCAAATTGGATCCCTATCTAAATGTCGATCCAGGCACCATGAGCCCCTATCAGCATGGTGAGGTCTTCGTGACTGAAGATGGCGCCGAAACGGATCTCGATCTCGGGCATTACGAACGTTTCATTAACGCCGATCTCAGCCGCATGAACAACGTGACTGCAGGCTGGATTTACAAAAGCGTACTGGAGAAAGAGCGTCGCGGCGACTATCTTGGCGGCACCGTGCAAATGATTCCG
>JAHFBI010000305.1 GCA_023250095.1 Candidatus Melainabacteria bacterium | reverse complement strand
ACGATGAGCGCCGACGAAGTTGCTGGTCTCGATCTAAGCGATCTGTTGTCGTCAGTTGCCTAGCGCACCTGGATCCAGATTCGAAAGTCAGCTACTCGCCACGTTCGAAATTGCGTACTACTTCCACAGGACAGGGAGCCTGAAGCACTACTTCCTGTGAAACACTACCAAGCCAGAGCCTCGCCATGTGACTGTGTCCGTGAGAACCCATGACGATCAGCCCGGACGGCCACTCAGCGGCAACTTTGAGAATCTCCTCGGCAGGATCTCCCTGGCGCACCTCGAAAGTGACATTTCCCAATTTCGCCCGCCGGGACAGGGATTCGGCTGCCTGAGCCAGGAGTTGTTTGGCTGCATCTTTCTTGCGGGCAAGCTTGGAAGGAAAATTTTGAGCATAGAGAGCATCAATGCCGTTTGAATATTTGTCCACCAGCGGCGGCAGTATGGTGAGCAGCTTTATGCAAGTCTTGTCTGTGAAAGGAAGCGCCTTGACCCAGTCAAGAGCATCCCTGGAATGATCGGAGTCGTCAATGGGCACAAGTATGTGTCTCAAACGCATATCAAGATCTGTAATCTCCGGGTGGCTCAGACGCACGATGAGCGTAGAGCAAGGTCCATGAAGCAAGACGGTCTGAGAGACGCTGCCAAGAATGAATCGGGCCAAACCTCTTCGTCCATGCGATCCGACAACGATCAGATCTGCCCCCCATTCTGTAGCAGCGTCGACAATCATTTCTTTGGGATAACCACTGAGGACCTCAAAGCAGACATTCCCCTCACCGAAGCGCGGCGCGAGCCGTTCTGCCACGTCCTTAACCAGGCGCTCGCCAGCTTCAATCGACTCGCGCTGCACGAGTTCGCGCAGGCGAGCCCGCTCCTTGTGAGGTCCCGGACCAATCGGATCGGCTCCCTCTACCACGCAAACTACTTTCAGACTGCTGTCAGGCGGCCAGTCCCGGCAAAGGACAACTTGAATGGCTGCCTCCGAGTGCGGCGAATCGTCGACAGCTACAAGGATTTTCACTTTACACTCTGAGTCTTGAAAGGGGATTGAAGGCGCGACCACGAGGTCACCTCTATGCTATCAGCCCCAACATGCACCTAAAGCTTTCCTCAATACCTGGCAACACGTCAGAGCTATCCAATCAGGACTGGAGCACGCCCCACTGGCACTTTGGTAACTGCTGCTAGAAGAATTCTGCAGTGCCCGCTGCCCATGAGATAATCTTCAGGAGATACTCAGACTCTACTGGCAACATATAATTGTTCGGTTCGCTTACTTCCATTCCAGAGTAAATACCGGCCGTCTCAATCGGAATGTCTCTGGCGGCACCCTGACCAGGATAATCACCTTGAATTCAGACAACAGGACTCAGCCCGTTTTTTCCATCTCCTCACTCTCACGCAGCAGATGGAATGTTCTCGACCTCATGCAAGTAGTAGGCAAGGGATCGATACCGACATATTTGCTGCGCGATGTCGATATGACCTGGGCTGAAAACCTCAGGGAAAGACTAAGGCGAAACGGTCACAGGACCACCGTAACATCCATCCTGGTCAAAGCCATCGCCCTGGCCCAGCGCGCGCATCCGGAGAGCCGAACAAATGCCCTGCCTGGCGGGCGGAAAGTAACATTCCACAATATTGTTGCCGGTTTAACCGTCGAGAAATTTGTCGGCTCGGAACCAGCCATCTTCTTTGGCACAATCAAATCTCCCGATGAAAAGAGTGTAGAAGAAATTGCCACCGAGTTGCGAGCTTATGCCGAAAGAAGTACAGAGGATGTTCCGCAGCTAGCGTTGGAAAACAAATTCACGCGCCTGCCATGGTTTTTGCGACAAGTGGTCCTCTGGGCAAGTATAAACTTCCCCTGGGTCCGGCTCAAATGCAATGCTTCCACTTTCGGATTGACGTCGCTGGGTAAGTTCGGCTGTCAGTCCATTTTTCCGCCCTGTGTCAACACCTCGACATTCGGAGTGGGGATTGTCGAGGATCGCGCCGTGGTACGTGATGGCAAGATAGTGATCCGACCGATGATGACGCTCACGCTCACATTCGATCATCGCATTATAGACGGCGCTCCCGCGGCGCGTTTCCTGCACGATGTGGTCGAACTGCTGGAAGGCGGTCTGGAACGGTTTATTTCAGCTGAAGAAAACATACCAGCAGCTGCCGCGTCCTGCTTGAGCCAGTCTGCCCGGCGAGACTGAGCCTAGCCAGCCGCATAGTAAGCTTCGGATGGAGCCTGAACCATTGGCCGAGGCAGATGGCGCCGGCAAGATCAGGGCAGTCCACGCAAGCATCAGAGTAAGCTCTCAACCAGCGACGCGGTTAAAGTTCACCATGCTTTGGAATCAGAGCTGCATCGGCCCGAGTAACCATGACGCCGGCGTTTTTCAGCTTCTCTTTGATGAGGGGAATGCACAGGCGCGCTGCGTCCTCACCAGCAGCAATTGCTGCCCGGGTGTCGCTCTGCCTGGTTGAGATGAGCCCGATGCCGTTAACATTCGGATGAATCACCACATCTGCAGCTGCAATCTGGGCTTCATCGACTTTGGAGAGGTGCAACGTGAGCACACGGTGTCCGACAGCGCCAATGGCGTGAAAAGCACTCTCAGGCACAACGTCGAAACGCTCGTCAACATCGACGGCAATAACGACGGAAGCTCCCATCGCACGCGCTTCCTTGACAGGGAGGTTAGCCAGCACCCCGCCATCGACAAAAAGTCCGCCTGGTAGAGCCACAGGACGGCGCAAGAGCGGGACGGCACTGCTGGCTTGCAGGCAACGCCCAAGATTGCCCTTTCTCAGAGCGTACACTTTGCCGTCGAGCAAATTGAGAGCAACAGCGGCGAACGGCAGCTTCAGATCCTCAATATTCTTGCTGCTTTCTGGCACCGACGTGTTTAGATACGTGGCAAACTTATTGCCCTTATACAGTCCGTCATGCGGATGATGCCCGAAAGCGTGTGGAATGGCGAAAAGCGGCATGGCAGCAATGCGTACTTTCAACGGAACCGTCAGAAAGGCCCGCAACAGCGATCCCTTTATGAATTTCTCCTCGATGGCGCCTACTGGCAGTCCGGCGGCATACAACCCGCCTACCACCGCGCCCATGCTGGTGCCTGCAATGCAATCAATCGGTATGCCTTCCTGTTCAAGCACGCGCAACACACCCACATGAGCTGCCCCGCGTGTGCCACCTCCACCAAGAGCCAGTGCCACGCGTGGACGTGTACTTGCAACCTTTGCTTCTTCCTGGTCGGAAGCACTGACCCTCTCACAGGCACATATCGCCTGCGCCCAAACAACCAAAGTCAAAAGAAGAGCCAACCAAGGCCGTGAAATCTTGAATATGGTCATGTTCTCTCCTGATCCAAGAGCCCGTCGTCGGCCAAAATCTCCTGCTGGTTGCCAACCATTAAAGTAGTCTAGCAGGCTGACCGACGGCAGGCTGACCGACGGCAAACTCAGTGTCCGCTCGTGAATGAGCGCCAGGGTGATCTCTACGGCCCAGTTGCGGTAACATCGTCGCAAACATGGGGGTGAGAATGTCAACTTTTAATCTTGACATGACTACTCAGCAGCTGTTGCAGGTCGTTGCCGATCACCATCACAAGCGCATAGCCCTTTCTGATGGCGACAGGCAGGAACTTGTCGCTCTGCTCAAGAAACGCGGACAGGACGAGCTGGACTATGGGCAAGAAATGGAAATCGACTCAGTGCGCCTGGTCAAACGAGTCACAGGAGCAGTGGGCCTATATTTCAGCTGAGCCGTTCTGCAAGAATGAAAGCTGAGGAGCCCCCAGCACCGGACGTGCCAAACGATCCGCTCCTGAAAGAGCCAGCATCCGCTCTTAAACGGCCTTGCCCCTAAACCAGTCGGGGCTTGAGAGTGGCGGCAGGCAGGCGATCATGAGCCGTAGCTACAGCCGTCGGATCTAGCTTGTCTTGCCCGGCAGGCTCGTTCATCTTCTGTGACACACAGGGCGCAGCTTCAGCGGCATGGTGAGCAGGAGCCTGCGCTCGTACTTTGGCGAGACGGTGGGCAGGCAGGGCGCGATGACCAGGCACCGCCGTTTCTGCAGCCCGGTCTGTCGCCAGAGCCGGTTTGAGCTGAGGTCCGACACCGAGAACCACTTGAAGGGCATTTTCCATCAGCTCCGTGTCCACGGCCGTTTCGTTGACGATCGTGATGAGATTTTCCGGCCGGTTATTCTCAAGCTTCAGGCTGTGAAATTCAACGATGTCTTGCCAGACAGGCAATTCAATCTTCTGACGGGTCTTGAGCTCAACGATCCTCTTGCCGTCCTGATGCGATTCTCTGGTCTGTCCGACATTGAGATCAGCTATCAACCAGGCAAGCTGAGCATCATGGAACAGGTGCTCGGAAAGTCTGACCAGATCCTCATTGTGGCGGACGAGCCAGGTCGGGCGCAGCCGCCTCTGGTATTGTCCGACCAGGCTGGGCAATCCTGTAAGAGCCAGAGTTTCAGAGGCGACTGGTTGCTCGGACTCTTGAGCCGTCGCATCTTCCTGCCGGCGCTTAGCAATACCGGCTGAAACAAGCAAAACAGCCATGGCGATTTCGGCGCCGAGAAGCTTGCGCTTCTTGCCGATAAGAGAGCGGACAGTGAAGACTTGTTGACCATCGATGCCCCGGATTGCTTGTTCACCCTTACCGATGAAGCGAACTGCCCCGGAAGGAGTGCGTGCGATCAGGACGTCGGTGGTCATGGTCTTTCCAGTGAAAGAAATAGTGACACCACTGGTGCCTGAGGGGACAGACGCTGCAGAAGTGCTCGACCCAGAATCTGCTTTTACTGGCCGGCTAACGAGCGATGGCGTGGTGGCTCCCGGGGCGGCGGGCTCGCCGGACGATGAAGTCGAGCGGCTGAAGGCAATACGCCCGTTAAAAATATTGCTGACGCTAGAGGCGGATCCTGCCGAGGGCTCAGGGACGGAACCAACTGTCTTCACCGGCTGGGCTTGTGCCGGCGAGCTAGACGACAGAGAAGCCCCGTGAACTTCTCTTGCAGTGCCGGCGGACGCAGCGCCCACTGCAGATCGCTCCTGCTGGCTGGCGCGCTCTGCGCCGACAGAGGCACTTGATGTGGCAGGCGCAGTTTGCTGCCGGATAACTTCCCTTCTTTCAAGGTTGTCCGAGGGTGCTGGCGCCTCCGATGCCTTGAGCGGAGCTTCCTTGGCACCCTTCGGTTCGGCGGCAGCGGCAGCTGCCCTGGCGATTTCAGCATAAATTCGCACCTTTTCTTCACGGGCAGCTGCTTCGCGGCAGGCAGCCTTCTCAAGCATGGCGCCCTCAACTGCATTGTTGCTGGCGAGTTGGGCGGCACCTGCCTTCAGAACTCCGGCGCCTTGAGCAAGAGAAGGAACTGTCGACTGGGTGCCAGATTGCACCTGAGCCTGTGCCGTCGAGCCACCAGAGTTGTCGCTTCTCTCGGCAGTAGCTGAATTTTGCAGGCGCTCAACAAAGGACGCATTAGCCAAGCTGGAGCCGGCGGATTGGAGAGAAACCTGACCGCCCTGATGGCAAACCACATCCCCGGGCAAACTACGAGCAACTCCAAGGCTGAAGTCACCCTGTCCAAGAGCCTTAACGGCAGCAATGCCGCTTTCAGGGTTGCCACCACCTGCCAGGCGGAGGGACTCGATACCGCTAGATACGTTCCCGTTGCCGATTGTCTTAATGTTGTTGATGCCTTGAGCAACATCGCCATCTCCCACAACTTTCAAGTTGACGATACCGGCTGAAACCGAGCCATCGCCTGACAGAGCCTTGATACTGGCGATTCCCTCACTTACGAGTCTGTCTTGAGACAGGGCTTTGATGTTGTCGATACCGGTGGCAACTGACTTGTCGCCGGAAAGATCCATGACATTCTTGACGCCATCCAAGAACATACCACCATCGGACATCTTGCGTATATTGGCTATGCCATCGCTTATCACGCCGCTGTCGGAAGCTTTCTCAAGATTCGCCACCCCGGCGGCAAAAGTCTTCTTGCCAGAAACCGGGTCGACATCAGACACATTGCG
>JAHFBI010000304.1 GCA_023250095.1 Candidatus Melainabacteria bacterium | reverse complement strand
CCCCAGGCGGCAATGACTGCCGTAAGAAGCAGAAAGAGGGGAAAAGCATCATCCAGAACCAGCCACTGCAAAAATTTCTCCCTGAGAAGAAAATCCAGGGGTCCCAGCCTGGACACTGCCGCCAGTATCACAACATCAGTGACAATAAGGCAGCCCAGAACTCGTCTCTGGTATCCGGCAGCAAAAAGAGAAAGAGGCAGAAGCACTGCCGCCACTATGCCCAGATATGAACTGGCTCCACCGAAGCCTGGCTGGGCAAGATTATATGCAATGCGGCTCAGGGGCACGATCGAGGCAAAAGATGAAAGTGCTGACTTGTAGCAATCGGCACTGGCAAGATACTCGGCAAAAGGCAACAACACTGGCGCGGCAAAACAGAAGGCTGTGACCCCGGCAATAGACAGAGCCCGGGCGCAAGCGAAAACTCTGTCCCTCAGTGAGCCCTGGCAGGCTGAGACGGTCAGCAAAACAAACAGGAAGCTAGCAAATGCGATCCCGAAAAACGACAGCTCAGGATGCCCGGAGGCAATGACGACGGCACAGCCGATACCGCAGGCAACGGCGCGCGAGCGACCAGGGCTCTGAGACATTCTCACGAAAAGAACGAAAAGAGCCGGAAAAAAAGAGATAGATGTTCCTTGCAGCTCATTGGCAAAAAGAATGTATGGACAAAAAGCAAAAGAAATGGCCGCAAAAGCCGATGCGCTGCGGCTCAATGACAATACTCTGGCTAGGAAAAAAGTCCCTGCGGCACAGAAAACCACCTGCAGCACCAGGATAAGGTTATAAATGCGAAGTGAAGCCCACGGCGACAGCAAGAGGCGCAGCGGAGCAAAGGCTGTTGTTAATATGTCGGCCGCCAGCGGCGCGCCACAGCCAGCATAAGGATTCCACAAAGGCACAGTCCCCTTCCTGGCTATTTCAGCAGTCAAAAAATAGTAGGGCACAAGCGACTGGTATATGGAACAGTCATAATCGGCACTGACTCCCGAGCGAAAGCAGCTGAAAACGGAGTCGCGCTCAGCCTGCCGGCACACCCGCGATATTGAAGCACCACCGAAAACCGTTTTGCCAAAGAAGCAAATAACTAACAAGCTCAAGAGCAAAGCCACAAGCCAGTCTTTCTGCCTTTCCCTCCAGAGTGGCTTCGGGCAGGGACAGTCCCCATCGCGCTCGGGCGGCAGAGAATCGCCAGCGGCGGCAGGAGACGATTCAGAACATTCAGAAGGACCAGAAGAACCAGAGAAAGAAAAGAAGGCAGGCAAGAAAGCACAGCCGCCAGCGACTTCAGCCGGCGAAGCTGATGAAGGCACTGAAGAGAAGAAGGCAGGCGGCAGACTGTTCATGAAGATGTGCTCAGGCAGCAATCAAGACGGCAGTCCCGGCAAAGCAAGCGAGGTCCTGCACATGAAGCCTCATACGATACAACGGCAGCAGGTCCTGCACATGAGGAAGCCTGAATTTGTTATTTACAAAACAAGTTCAAGCTGCAAACAAAATAGAAATCTGAAAGATGTATCACAAAAGCCTGGTACCTTTCTTCAAGCTCCCTTTCCTTAGAGCCTCTAAAGAACGCGACCGGAGACTGATATACAATTTGGTCGGCACTGGCTCTTGCCTGTTTGCTGCCGGCTCGTTCAACCTGGAGCCGGCGGCCGGCGGGAGCAAAAACAGGGGAAAGTCCGTGATTCGGGTGTGGGCGGCTTTTATACAGAGACTTTCGTCAAGCACCTTCCTGCTCACGGCTTGCCTGCTTCTTATCGTCGACGCGGCTCTTGCCCAGATCAAGCCGCTCCGTCTCTTCAACAACACGGGACTGACGACTATCAATCAAAACTTCCTCGTCTCGAAGCTGCCGGAAATCTTGTCGTCGTCGGAGAATCCGGAGGTTCTGCTGCTCGGCTCGTCGCTTGTGCTGTTTCCGGCGGTGCGCTGCGACGATCAGTTGCACGGAGTAAAGACACGCTTCGACCGCTGGTATGTGCGCAATCACATCTCCGAATACGCCAGAGCCGATGCCCTCCAGCACTTGCTCGCCGGCTCTGGGCACCCTGTATCCGTGCGCAACCTGGCTATCGCCTCCAGCGTTGTTTCAGATCAATACTTGATTCTAAAAAAATATCTTTCCACCGGCAAGAAGCCACATCTGGTGGTTCTTTGTCTGGCTCCTCGCGATTTCCTCGACAATCAGCGCGCCAGGGTGGAAAAAACACCGACCTATTGCGCAATTGCCGATTTCACGTCCGTTTCCGACCTTATCGAATCAAAAGCCAGCTTCGACACGATAGCAGAGCACCTGATAGGCAGCTCCTGGCAGTATTACCGGGAAAAATCCGATTATCACAACCTCTTTTCCTGCGCCGCCGGGCTCCTTAGCAAGCATCCGATCAACTTGTATGATGCAAGTCAGCATGTTCTACGCCCGGCCATGGTCTCGGCGGCGACAGGCAGCCGGAAGCAGCCGCCGCAGCAAGAACAAGCCTTCGTCGACAGCGGCGTCCTCGACCAGCAGAAACCTCTCTGGGAGCCGCCCTCCAACACTTGCAACGATCTGGACAATTACAAGAAGATGTACTGGCCTGTCAATTTGCCGCTCCTTTCCCTGCAGGCTGAGTATCTGAAGAAATTCTGCGGCATTTTGCAGGCCGAGAACATCCCGCTCTTGCTTGTCACCATGCCGCTTACGAAAGAGAATCTTGCCCTCCTGCCTGATTCGGCTCTAAAAAAATACGACAGCAACATCCGAACACTCGCCACTGAATATGGTGCCACCTTAATCCAGCCTTCGAAATCAGGCTCGTTCGAGCTCTCCGACTTCGAAGACTCCTGCCATATGAATGCAGCCGGCGGGAACAAGCTTTTCAAACTCATCGCCGAAACTATCTGCTGCGACAGGCAACTGGCGAAGAGTCTAGCGAACAAGCAACAGTTGGCCGCTGGCGGGAGGCAGAGCCGCAATTGAGCGCCGGCATTGCCTCTGCTCCTGACTCTCTCTCAACTATGGCAAGCGGCGGTAGAGCTGCAATTCACTGCCGTCAGGCAGGGGACTTACGCCAAAGAGTTTGAAACGGCGGCAATCTTGCAGACTGGCGATAATCTTCCTGCTGGCTTGCTCGGAGGCTGCATCGCGCAATTTCAACCCCTGATCGCCGGTCTTTGCCAGAAACCAGTCGAAGTAGGGCATGGACTTGCTCGAGAAAGAGAGACTGTCGCCCAGGGGAGTCCAGAGCCGCATTGTCGTCGGGCTGACTCGGGAGCCGCGCATGGAGCAGATCAGCTCATATGTGTGCACATTGATTTCCGTGGTGTTGGGAACCACATTCAAATAACAGGGTCTGCCGCGCTCGACCGACTCTATTGTATCCACTACCCAGACCTGCTTCCAGGGATCGCCTCCTTCGGTCGGGAAGCGAAATGTGTCGTTAGCCCCTGGCATAATCAAGGCGGAGACATTGTGAGCCAGGCTGAGCGGCAAAGGATAGGGGGTAAAGTTGAATATAACGAACTGCACAAGGGCCAGCGCCACAACAGAAGACACCGCCCATTTGCCGGGCGGCGATTGAGCCAACCAGCGGCTCAACTGGTAGCCGCTGACCAGGGCGGCGCCCACAAGCACAGGCACTATGTAACGCGGCTCGGGAAGCTGAAAAGGAAGGACGCTCATCAAAGTCACGCCAACAAGCGCTGAGGCGATGAAAGGAGCCATCCTGCCCCAGGCGCGCCTTGCCGCTGCCGCGCAAACAAGGCCCACAGCCAGCAGCAAAGGCGACATCATCTCCGGCAAGCTGCTGAGATACCCGCCAAGGTGATGCCAGAAGACATCGGCAACGAAAGAAGACCCCCCAATCGAAGACGAATTTCTCCCCATGTAAGCAAGAATCGCCGGCAGGTTGGGCAAAGGCCAGACCAAAAAGATGCCGAAGCAAATGAAAGCTGAAAGAAGAAGCTGCCTGACCTCAGCCATCCGTTTCTGGCGCAGGCTCTGGAAAAGCAATAAGACGCCCGGTCCCACAAGATAAAAGATGGCCACCTGTTTGGACGTGGCGTCAATCCCCAGACAAAGCCCGAGAAGGACCGCTCGCCTCCAGCCAGGCGACTTTGCCCACCAGACAAAAGACAGCATCGCCAGACTGTACAGGCTCAAGTGCGGGAAATCGAGCATGGTGATGTGGCTCAAGAATGCTGTTAGATAGTAACAATTGACGAATATGACAGCCAACACGCCTGCCCGTCGGCTGTCAAACAAAAGCAATGCCGTGGCATAGACAGTTACGTTCAGCAGGGAGGCAAAAAGACAGAGACTGAGCCTGTCCACAGACAGACCGTCACCAAAAGCCACTTTCAGCAGCCCGTTAAAGATGTGCAGGGTAGGCGGATAGTTATAGTTGACTGTGAAAAACTTCTCGAGCCAGGCAGTTTTCCAGAATTGCGGATGCTGCAAGAGGACTTTGTATTGCTGAGCGTCCCGTATGTGTCCGGCAGCATCGTGAGATGGCCAGCTGTGATCAAGAAAGAACCAGAAGGCAAGCGCGCCAAGAAAAAAGAGTCCGACGAGCAAGAAACCCCGGTGCCCCGAGGCAGACGTCGGTATAGACACAGGCACTGGCAACGACGGCGAAACTCGCATGCCCGCCGGGTCGTCGACTCCCCGCTCTGCCGTCGGTATCATACGGCAGCTGGCGCGGTAAAGACTTTGGCGGCCACGGCGTCAGCGCGCTCCATCAAGTCGAGGTACATGGGAACGACTTTGTCTTGCTTGCCTTTGGCCATAACCTTCCCGCCGTTCAAAAGCACTGCCTGGTGGCAATGGCTCTTCACTGCATCCATGCTGTGCGTAACCAGAATGATCGTCTTGCCGGCTTTTTGCAAAGCATCTATTTTGTCAAAACATTTCACCTGGAAAGCAACATCCCCTACAGCTAGAGCTTCGTCGACAAGAAGAATGTCCGGGTCGACAGTGATGGCGGTGGCAAAAGCCAGGCGCACCACCATACCGCTGGAATAGGTCTTCACCGGCTGATCGAAAAAATCGCCGATATCGGCAAAGTCCGCTATCTCGTCCAGTCGCTCCAGCATCTCGTCCTTGCCTATTCCAAGAATCATGCCGTTCAATATCACGTTCTCGCGCCCAGTGTAATCCGACTGGAATCCTGCGCCTAGCTCGAGAATGGCCGTGACTCTGCCGGCAATATGCATTTGACCAAGGGTTGGCTGCACGACACCGGCGATTATCTGCAGCATGGTGGACTTGCCAGAGCCGTTAGGACCGATGAGAGCTGTCGTCAGCCCGCGCTCGAATTCCAGGTCAATATCGCGCAGCGCCCAGAATTCTCTGTGATAGCTCTTGCGATTGCGCCACATCAGCTCCTTCAAGCGATCTATCGGGCGCTGATAAATGTCGTAACGTTTGGCAATCTGTCTTAAAGCTACTGCTGTCATGGCTTACATCACATCGGCAAAGGAGCGCTTGGTCTTGGAGAAGAAATAAAAACCGCCGAACCAGAACAGCAGAGCAACTGCTGTATAGAAAGCAAAATTCGGCCAGTCTGGCGGCAGCCCCTGCAAAATCACCCGCCGATAATCAGTCAAGATACCGGCCATAGGATTAGCCCAGCAGAGAAATTGAAATTCTCTCGGGAAAGATGTGGAGGGATAAACCAACGGAGTCGTATACATCCAGACCGACAGAGCCAGCGCAATAATATGGCGCAAATCCTGAACAAAAACACCCAGGGCAGATAGAAGCCAGCTGAAGCCGCCGACGAAGAGCGTCTGGGACAAGATAATCAGAGGCAGGAAAACCAGCGTCCAGTGCACAGTATGCAAATAAGCAGTCGCCACAACAAGCAATACCGCCATTGCAATCAACTGGCTAAAAAGCGACGACACAACAATCGATGCAGGTAGAATCTCCAGCGGGAAGACAACCCGCTTGACGAGATTCGGCACTTCCAGAATACATGTGGTGGAGCGGGTCAAAGACTCGGCCAACGCCCCCCAGGGCAGCAAGCCCGTCATGAGAAAAATGGCGAAATTGCTCATGCTGGGATCCGTGCCAAACTTCACTTTCAGGACAACGGAAAAGACAAATGTATAAAGC
>JAHFBI010000303.1 GCA_023250095.1 Candidatus Melainabacteria bacterium | reverse complement strand
GTGCCAGTCTGAGAATGAGATCTTGCGTCGAGACGACTTTCGAAATGGTCGATCCCACTTCCGAGTTAATCGTGATAGCGCGGGCGGTGGCGCGCCAGGTTGTCAGGTTATCCGGAAGCTTGATTGTGGTTGTGGCGATACCGGAGGCGTCGGTCACAAGCTGCGGCAGCCAGGCGGCAGTGTCGCGGAAATCCTTGCGCACGCGCGGCTCGATCTTGTTTGGACCGCCCGAGTATTCTTCGGGGAAGGAGCATACCGTCATCACGACATTCGAGCGCTTATTGTAGAAGAACTTGCGGATGTCAGGCGTCGAATCTGGGCGGATGGCGTAAATACTCTCATCCACAATGCCAAGCGAAAGCTCGGTGTCGGCTGCCGGCTTACCGTCGGCATAGACGGCTTTGACAGTGTATGTGGCTTTGTCTCCCGGCTTGTACTTGGGCTTGTCCGAGCTGATGGAGAGCTTCAAGAAGCGGCTTTCCGGCGAGACTTTCACCATGGACGACTGATTGTAGAACTGGTGCTTTTTGCCGACGAAAGTGACTGTAACGTAGACATTGGGCGCGTAGTCGAGCGTGAGGGGAATTTCCACCATCTCCGCCGTGGCTTTCATGTCGACTACTTTGTATGAATAGAGTTTGGCGCCTTCGACGGCGACAATCGCCTGCGCGCCTTCGACTCCTGTGACAGGGGCCGTGATCATTACCCTGGCGGTTTCACCCGGCTTGTAGACATCTTTGTCGAGCTTGACGGTAAGCGGCTCTTTCTGTGCCTGGTCGTTTCCGAGCACATAAGGATAGTTCTCGCTCACCACCCAGACGCTGCTTTCGTCGAACACAGTGTGGTGCTCGGCGTCTTCTGCCTGAGCCGTTACGTAATAAGTGTCCGTGGGAAATTCTGGCTTCGTCTTGAAGTCGACATGTCCTTTGCCCTGCGGGTCGGTTGTGACCGTTACTTCTTCAAAAACCTGAACTCCTTTGTATTCATATGCGTTGCGGTCGTACTTGCGGCGGAAGAGCTTCAGCTTGACAGGCAGGTTGCCTATGGGCTGATGCCCGTTGTCGTAGGACAGGGAATGGAAGTCTACGGCAATTTGCTCGCCGACTTTGGCTACATAATCCTTCGGCTGGACAAAGAGGGCGAAGTCGCCGTTGGTGACGGACACGTTGCTGCTGCCGATGACGGCAATGCGGCTCAAATCCGTCACTTCTGCTTCTATCTTGTAGGTCTTGTCCATGTAGTCGCAGCTGTACGACTCTTCGGAATCCAGTTTTGCGGCGCGCGTGTCGAATTCGATGACGGCTTCGCCGTTCTCATCGGTTTGCGCATAGCCCTCCGAGATGTAATCGCCGTTATAGCTGCCTTCGTATGAGCCTTCGTCGTCATGATCCCAGCCGTCGAAGTAGCCGTAATAGTCCGGGCGATCCATCAGCTTGTAGCGGCTCTGCCAATCTATCGATGAGAAGACCGTATATTTCACCTTGGCATTGGTGACAGGCGCGCCGAAATAATAAGCAGCACGGATGCGGGCTTTTACTTTGGAGCCGGCCGAGAATCTGGGGGCCGATGGAATCACCTCGACTTGGTATTCAGGCTTGCGGTACTCGGCCACTTCGAAGCGTTCGTAAGCATTTGTGCCGTCGGGATATTTGACAGTCACTTGATAGGCGCCGGTTTTGCCGTCCTTGGGCACTTCGAAGACGCCATGGAAAGTTCCATGTCTGGAGGTCGTAAGCCGCCCGTCCCATATTTTGTTGTTGTCGGGATCTTCGACCAGAACCTGCAGCTTGAGATTGGCTCCTGGATTGCGCCAGGCTTCCAGATTGCGCGCTCGGGCGATGCCTTTGTAATAGACGGTCTGTCCCAGTCTATAGATAGGCCTGTCTGTATAGAAATATGTCTCGTATTGTTCCGATTCGCCGCCGTAGAAACTCATGCCACCATAGGCGTGCTGGCTGCCCAGAGTGCCATAAGCCAGAAGATCCATGCTGGATCTGTGCCGGTAGTCTTGCGGCAGCGGTATGCTGGCAAAGCCGTCGGCGCCTGTCTTACCATGGGCGATAACGCTGGATTTGTTGTCGACCCGGTCGAGTAGCTGGACATCGGCGCCGACAGCCGGTTTCAAGGTATTGAGATCGATGGCGCGCACGACGGTGCGTGCCGGGTCTTGCTTGACGATGAGACCGAGATCGCTCACAGAGAACCAGAGCAAGTTCCAATCGCTCTTGCCCTTCGGGTTGCTCACTTCCGCCACCACGAAATAATCTCCTGCCGGCAGCGGCTTTTCGCACTTGAACTCCTCGTGCGCCCAGTCATCGTCGTCCGAATCAAGCGGGCGCGTCCACTTTTCAACCGGCTTTGCTGTCTGGAAATAATCGATAGCCGATTTTTTCTTGCCCTGCTCGTAAGGCTTGTATACGCTCATATCCGAGTTGACTTCAAAGCTGAAAGCGCCTTTGTCTGCGCCCTTGAGCAGCGACAGCATACTCTGGGGGTAGATCTTCACCACCGCGCGATTGCAACCGCTGGCATTTATCCAGAAACGTGGCTGCTCGCGCTGAGTAAATACGCGAGTGTTGGAGGCGATGTTCACAGAAGGCTCAGCCAGATGCAACGTCACATCATGGTTCAGCTGTGTGATCTTGCTTTCTTCAACAAATATGCCGCTGTCATAACTGGTGGCAAAGCCCGGCACATGTACTTTGAGTGTGTACTCGCCAACAGGCAGGCGGTCGATGCGGAAGGAGCCATCCTTGTTGATCCAGACGCCGCGCTCCTCGGATGTGCCGTCGCGCGGGCCGATGGCTATGGCATAAACATGGTTGGCTTTCATGTCATATGTATAGAGGTTGAACCCTTCTTGCTGGAGGGCGATACGTCCGGCAAGAGACCCTGCCGGTTTTTCGAGCATGACGCCTACAAGGACCAGTAGCATAAGCTTGAGAAGCACAAATTCCCAGGAGAAGACCTGGTTTTTGCTCATTGGAAATTTGTCTTTAGTGCTAGTCATAAATTTCGGTCCTTAGTCTGTACAACTGACACGTGTCTCCTGGCTTGATGCCTGCTTTCAGCTTGCATTGCACCAGCTGATAACAAGCGTCGGCGGCTTCGCCGGGCAAAAGCACCCCGGCCTTGCCGCCGGCGCGCACCATCAGCCCGTCGCGCAACGGGTTCTGGAACCTGATGCTCTCGATGGGCTCGATGGATTTGATAACTGTCACCTGACTCCTGAGGGCTTTCCATTCCCAGGACTTGACCGGCGGGAAGCGGTACTCTTTGGTGAGTGCACCAAGAGTGGCATAAATAGTTGCTTTGGCGATGCTCCCGTGCTGAGGATATATAGATCCCCAGCAAGCTCTTGTCTTGCCCTTCCGGCTGAGCGTCACAAATACGCCTGCCGGTTTCTTGAACTGCGACTCCACCGGCAACCCTGCGGCAAACTGCTCGAGCGTCTTGTCGGCAAGGGGGGTATCGCCGAAGTGGACGGACATAGTGCGCCTGACCACGTCAGTCAGGCTGAGTTCGTGCCTGTCCTTTGAGTTCGACGTTGAGTCTGAGGATGAGGCGGCGACTGTTCTTGGAGGGAGCGCGCTTCGGGCGAAAACGGCATTTCGTGTAGGTGTGCTTGGCAGGATTCTGTTCCGGGCGGTTGCGCAAGCGCCTGTTACTCCGGAGCTGGCAGGTTTCGATACTGCCACTTGCGAGCCTGCCGGGACAAAGGCGATGGCAACCACTATGGTGAACCAGAGGACGGCGATGCCCAGGAACTTCAGTAACTGGAATTGCATCAACTTTCTCCCATGAAACTTCAGCGCCCACACGTTAAACTGAATTTGTCGGTTCGGACTACTTCAGCTACTTTGATTGTCCGTTTATTCCGCAAGGAATGGGTGAAGGGTCCGAAAGGGCAGTGTAAAACCTGAGCAAGAAAAAAGTTAACGAAGCAAGGCTAATGAATTATGCCAGATTCAACTCCTGAGAATGAAAGTAGAGCCATAGGACGGCGGCGCTTTCTGACGTCCTTGTTCGGGCTGCGGCTTGTCGGCGAAGGGCAATCAGCAGCCGAGGCGTCCTCTGGCGGCAGTAAAGCTTCTTGTGCCAACAGCAGCTTCTTCTGGGGGGACTTGCACAACGGCTTCATCGGCTTTCCGACCGGGACCTCGGTGCCAGCCGGGTTGCCCGGCTCACTGATGAAACTGGTGACCGCTGCCGCCATTGCCGAGGAAGGAGTGCTGCCGCTCGATGAAACTCTTGAATGCCGCGGGCACGTCACAATCAACCATCACACTTACAACTGCCTCTACGCTCACGGGCATGTGAGCCTCGTCAGGGCAATCGGGATGTCTTGCAATGCTTACTTTGCCCAGGCAGCGCAGAAACTCAGCCCATCTACTATTATTGATTTTACCCGCCGCTTTGGGCTTTCAGCTCCGGTGGACGGACGGGCTCCCGCTCAATTTCCGGCAAAACCAGGCCTCGATGCTCTGCCTTACGCGCTCGGGCTGGCGTCCGATCTCAGACCCAACGCCTTGCAAATCATGAGGCTATCCGCCCTTGTCGCCACATCCGGACGCTCACCCGACCTGCACGACGCTGCTCACGGCACTGCCTGCGGGGAAGGCTTCAAGCTGACTCTCAAGGACGGCACATGGGCGGCATTACAGCAAGGCATGCGTCTTTGCGCCCGGGAAGGAACAGCAAAAAAACTCGACCCCGAAGACAAGTTGCGCCTCGCCGTCAAAACTGGCACAGCTCCCCACGGCAAGACATTCCAGTCCTGGATTACTGGCTACTTCCCCTGTGACGCACCCAAACATGTCTTCTGCCTGCGGGCTCCCGCAGGCACCAGCCAGGACGCCGCCGTCCCTCAGGCGCGGCAACAGCTGTTTGCTGTGGAGTGGCCATAGGGACAACGCTTGCAGCCAATGCAGTTGCAGCTTGTGGGCTATGTAGTCTGGATTTTCCTGTAGAAAACAAAACAAGAATAATTTGAGCTCTAGCCCTAGATCGAAAGAGAAGAGTCCAAAGGGTCCTTGTGGATGTTGGGCAGGTCGACAAGGTTGTCTTCACGAATTGCATTAATCCGCTGCAGATCGTCGCCATTCTGCGGTGTCCGGTTTCGCCAGGAACAGGCAGTACCGGCAGGATCTTTTTGTCGTTGGCTCAGATGAGGGCGTGTGCTGACCTGACTATTCCGATTTACAATCAGTAAGTTTCTGTATTAGGATATGAAGGTCGTCCTTCGGATGACTTTTTTTCAATAGCCTATGAAACGTTTCTGCGGTACAATCCGCGTTTTCTCAGCAACTGCAAGTATCTTGGTCGTGTGCACGCTTTGCTCCTGCGGTGATCGCGCCGCTAAGAATGCCTCGGACACGGTTAGAGAGCAAGTAGAGCAGATCAAGTCGCAAAACGCTGAAGCTCCCCTGCCGAAAGCATCGTCCGTCGACTACAAAGCAGAGCTGGCTCACGCTGAGGCAGTCATGCTTGAAGGAATCGCGCTGGCACCGGGAGTCTTGCCTCCAAATTTGACTGGTGTCACTTTTTATCCCACACAGATGGCAGCCATTTTAGAATTCACTGACGACCAGAACGTGACAATCTTCACTCCATCCGGGCAACGAGTAGCAGCCAATTACTCGGTCGACAGCGCCAATGACATATCTGAGCTTGCACTGGAATTCAAGTTTCGGGGGCAACGGAAGCACGCTGTCTATCAAGTTCTGCGCGGACACGGAATCGCCGTTCTAAAATTGGAGTCGATTGAAGACGAAGGAGAGCCACTGGCGTTGCTGCTTAAAGCGAACCTGCAGTAGTGTTACCCGGAAGGCATGAGCACGACATGTTTCTGGCCGAGGGCTCGAGTCTTCTTGGCAAGCGACCGATCGCGGACAACACGACCGAGAAACTTTTCGACTAGCAATGAATATTGATCCAACAAATCCGGATGCCCCTTTTTGAAGCGCTTTTTCTCAATCAACGTTCGCAAGATTGCCTTTGGGTAGTTAATGGCTGCATATTGGCCGCGAAATTGGCCGGGGTTTGGCCGCGAATTTGGCCACCCTTTGGCCGAATAAATGGCCACCGTTGGCCGTTAATCTGGCCGGCTTTGGCATTTAATTTGGCCGCTTGA
>JAHFBI010000302.1 GCA_023250095.1 Candidatus Melainabacteria bacterium | reverse complement strand
AAGCCTGAAAGAGCAGCTTGATCGCAGGTAAGTTTTGAAGACGCAACGGCCTACTCCGGCTCCTGCAGCACATGCCATATCCGACAGTCCGAACGCAGCCGCTCAAACCAGTACTGCTTCCGGCGGCGGCGACCGCACTTCGGCCATCATCGATAAGATTAAAGAGAAGTTGAAAGACGGGGACATCCCTGACGGTCTGAAAGAAAAATTCCTTAACAGTGATCAAGGGCGCAAGATACTGGAGAAGCTTGGGCGCTAGAACTTTTTTACGTCCATGCCGACCACCTTTGAGGGCTTTTCTTTCCCGGACTTATCCTGAAAGCACTGCCCCTGACATCGACGGCGTGTTTTAAAGGAAAAGCTGCCGGGCAGTATTAAGGTGAGAGCCCACGGTAGCCCCTGACGCATATGAAACCTTCACGCATATTGAAAGTATACGCAGCTGTCGCTTTTGCCGTCGGGCTGGTCCTTTCGATTCCGGTGGCGCTTTGCGTCGACCGGGGGGAGCTGGAAGTAAATGCCGGGGCAGTTCTTGCTCTCAGCTGGAATGTCCTCTTTCTGATGATACTGCCTTTGATACTGGATTCTTGCGAGCGCACATATTTCAAGGCACGTTTTGTGAAACTGGAGGAGCTGGCGGCGACCAATCCCGAGCTCAAGTCTATTCTCGATGAGCAATGCAGCCGGCTGTCTCTGCCGGGGCTCAGACTGGCTGCAGTCGATACGCCTGGCTGCGAAGCTTTTACTTACGGGCTTTTAAGACAGAATCCGCGCCTGATAGTGCCAGCCAGCTGGCTTGCCTCACGCGATCGGCAGAACCTTCTGCCTTCCATCGAAGTGCAACTCTCGCGCTTTGCCAGGCAGGACCTGAGCGTTGTTTTTCTTTTGTTTGCTGTCGTGCAGATCATCGCTCAGCAAGTGATCATTGCTGTCTTTTAGCTACTTTCTTCGACTGACTGTGCTTGAAAGACATCAAAGCTTGCTCCTTCCAGCCAGTCATCCGGGCGCAGCCCTGCTTTCAGGCACAGCTGGCTGAGTGTCTGTGCCAGGTCCCAGCCGAATTCCAGCGGCACGAAGGGCAGAAACACAGACTGGCGGTCGTGCTTGGAGAGGATAATGCCGTCTCGTCCAAGCTCGATCTCAAGATAGGATGAGACACGGCGCGGTGGTGTCAGGATGCTTATTTCGATTTCAATATGTGCCAGCTCGTCTGCTTTTACTGGCTTGAAGCGATAATCGCGCGAGCAGGCGGCCACGGCGTTTTCTGCCACCGCCCGGTAAAGCGGCTTTACCGGCCAGATGCTGCCGATGCAGCCACGGAGCTCTTTATCAGCGCGACTCGAGCGTGTCTGCTGCCTGTCGCCAGCCACTTTCTTGTAGAGTGTGACGAAGGCCCCGAAACAAGACTTGAGTGTCTCTTCCAGGATTATGCCGTGCTCGTTGGGCTGAGGAACACGCCCTTCTTTCACATAACTTTCTAGAGTCGCTCTGGCCAGTGTCAGAAGAGCTTTCTTGTCCTTTTCGGACAGCTGAATTACCTCCTGAGCCGCGCTGGCTTGTGTGGGGTTCTCGGGCCAGGGCTTGCCTGCAAACTCGATTGCCATATAGCTCACCGAATTGTCCTTATCTTCGGCACTTGTATCCTGCGAAGTGGAATACCTGAGCAAAGTGGCTTCAGCAGATCCGGGCAACAAGGACAGGAGGACCGCACAGGGGAAAAAACCACATATGGTGGCTTGTGTCCTGGCGGCAAAGTCGACGAAGCCTTCGAGATCTAGCTTCGCCATGTGAGAGAAAGCCTGCATGTCCAGGTGTGAGATTCCTTCCCTGATATTGCCTTTGAAGGGCTCATAGCCATAGCGCGGTCCGAAATGCGTGAAATCAGAGCTGACGATAACAAGATCTTCTCTGCCTATGTGCCCTTTGAGAATCTCGGCTACAAGGCGTATTTCTTCTTCGCAAGACAGCTGCCCGATGAGAAGGGGAACAATCTTGACCTGACCGAAGGTCTGTCTGACGAAAGGCAGTTGCAGCTCCAGGCAGTGTTCGATATCGTGCACTTGCCTGGCAAAGCGGAAAAGAGGATAGTTCCCCAGCGCGGCAATTGTCTGCGTGTCTACTTCTAGATCCCCCAGAGGTGTTCCGAAAAACTGGACGTCAGGCAGGACGACGCCGTTGAAAGGTACGTGGTGACTTGGTCCCAGCAGAAACACTCGTTTGATTTTGCTGTCCTTTGCGCTGAGATATGCGCAAGCTGCCGTGCTCCCGGAGAACAAATATCCAGCATGCGGAACAATAAGGGCCAGCTTGCTCCTGTCACCTGTGGAGTCTTCGGAGACGGTCTTTCTCGTCTTTGCCGCTTGACGGAAATATTCTTCAATCTCTAAAGCGAGCTTTGTGCTGTCGGCTTCATACCAGCTGCCAGCGTAACGCGGATGCCTGATACCTGTGAGAGGAGCGTGAGCTTGTGATGGCATGATGGGGAACCCAGAAAGTGTGCCCGGCAAACTTTTCCTCTTTCTTCGAGGCAGTCAATCCGTGTTTAATGGAAATTGTGACACAGGTCAAGGACTTGTTGCAGCCGGGGTGCTTTGCTTCAAATTGATTGGCTCGAGTTTGGTCCCCAAGTTTGACTGACTGTCGCCATGCGGGTCGGCGCTAGAATCGAAGGTCAAAGTAAGCTTCGCAGCCTGACAGCCCGTGGGCAGGGATTCAAGCGGCTGGCTCTGGTTGAAGGCGTCGCTGGCAGCCTGTTCTGCTGGACCGTTGGCCGGGCTGGAGCTGAGCGACAGACCAGTGACCGAGCCGTCCTGATTGATGACGGCGCTGACAGTGACATGGTTTTTGCCGTCGGGGATAAACCAGTGATTTTGTATGCGGGAGCGAAGACGCCCGAGGTAACTATTGAAGGCAGCCGTCATATCGACGTTCTGCGGTTTTTTTACCGCGGCGAAATTCTTGACTTGAGGCGCGGTTTTCTTTGCCTGGGCGCCTTTGGCACAGGACTCAGGGCTCTCAGAAAGACCGGATATAAAGGTGAATAGTAAAATCAGCCAGGCTGGTGTCACTTTTGGGAATCTTGGACTCACAATGATTCTCCTCAATCGCTCAGCGATAGTTTAGCAGCCCCTCAGACGATACTGCTTTCCTTGCTGCGGAAAATGCCGAAGGATGAGGTGTAGCCGTGCAAAAATGTTGTCCCGCCAACAGGGCCTATCTCGCCGTTGGTGAAGAATCCTCCAAGCGGAACAGGGCCCAGATATTGCCTGAAACAATCGCTGTCGTGATTGGCAATACCGTAAAGATTCTCGCCGCGTCCCAGACAAGAGAAGAGCAAAGCGCCCTCGGCAAGCCCGGCATGGCTGTCGCGGTACTGCTTGAGAATGGAACAGAGGTCTTTAGCGCAGGCTGCCGCGTCGCGCAAGTGGAACTGTACTGTGCGTTCTTCTCTCAAGATTTCACCCACGACAAGAGCTCCTGAAGACGGCTCGACTCCCAGTATATTGCGTATGAGAAAGTCGCCCGGCTGGAAAGATTCTTTGAACTCATCCATGACCACGCCAAGGAAAAGAGAATTCCTGGCCATGGCTCTTTCTGGCTCCGTCAAACCGGACAATATTTCGTGCAAGACAGCTACTGCCGGCTTTCCATCGAGCTCGAAGAGGAAGTTCTTCTGGCAGCGTGTGACACGTAAAGTTTGGGCAATCGGGCGGCAACCCTGAGCTACGACTGAGTCCACTACCAGATTGCCGGACAGCGACACTCCTACCATACCGCTGTTGAACAAACTGTCGTTGAGGAAAAGGGCGTTCAACCCGGGACGGTGTGCGCCGCTTGCCAGCCCGCCTATTTTGACGGCTTGCGGGAAGGCGAAATCCAGCCCTTGAACCAGAGTGTCAATCTTGAAGCTAAAAGGATCCGGCAAAAGAAGGAAGCTTGGATTGGCCTCGGCAGTTACGCCAAGCAACTTCTCCCACTTATCCGGACCATCGTCGAGGTCCGGTAGACAGCTGTCTGTAAGGTGGAATGGCTTGATCTCAGTGCCAGGCAAAAGAGCCGCAGTCAGGGCAATTGCCCTTCCGTGCTCTATTTCTCGGCCACCGCCGATAAGCCCGCCTGCCGAACAGCCGATCAGTGTGGCTGCAGGCAGATGTTTCAGCAGAAGTGGAGCAATTTTTCCATAGTCATCGAGAAAGTGTGGCGAGACAAAGACGATACAAAGATCTGCCTCTGCTCCCCCTAGTTGGCTGCTGAGTCTGGCACAGCAATCTGCGAGGATGGACTTAAGTCCAGTTTTTTTGGTTTGCGGACCTGACAGGACTGACGCCCATTTCATTGGCTGCCTCTTGCCTTCTTTACCGATAAGGGACATTAGAAGTTCTATTTTAAAGAAAGTGTATATCAGGCAGCAGTTGAGGGCTGTCTCAACCCTGAAGCCTGACTGCCCGGTGAAAAACAGGAGGATTCGGGTACAATCATGCCGTACAGTAGAGTGGCAAAGGCGCTAATTTTGCCGTTTCCTTAGAAGTCAAGTTTGTGAATACCCCCGAGTCAAATCCTCTGCCGGCTGAGCCATCAGTTGCCGCTGATGTCCCAAGGACAAAGGAGAAAGATCATCTTCTTTCCTGGTGGCTGGCTGCCGGTATCGTCGGAGCCGACATCGGCACATCGGTGTTCTACAGCACCGGTGTCATTTTGCCTTATGTCGGCTTTGCCGCGCCACTGGTGATTCTGGCGGTTTGCCTTTTGATGTGGTTCTTCAAAGCCACTTACGAAGAGGGGTGTTCGGCCAGTCCTTTCAACGGTGGGGCGTACATGATGGTCCTGCAGACCGTCGGGCGCCGCATGGCCATGGTTGTCGGCGCGCTGACCATACTCTCTTATCTAGCTACAGCCGCTGTCAGTGCCCTTTCCGGTGCTTATTATCTGGATTCTTTCGACAATATCATCAACTGGCCTGTGGAAAATATCGTGGCTGTGTCGGTCCTGCCGGTTGTCATCTTCGGGCTGCTCAATATAGTCGGCATCAAAGAACCGGCCATGATTGTTTTTTATATTGCCTTTTTCCACTTCGTGCTTATGTTGTCCGTGGACATCTGGGGGCTCTGGCTGGCCGTGCAGAATCATGCTGATTTTGGCAGGGTCTTCTCCGGTCTGCCGACGATCAAGCCACTGAATTTCTTGCACGGCTTTGCTGCAGCTTTCCTGGGAATTACAGGTTTCGAGTCAGCCGCTCAGATTGTCGAGCAGCTCAAGACACCTACATGGAAGACACTCAGGACTGTATACCTGGTGATAGTGATTCTGGTAGGCATTACTGCCCCTCTTACTTCCTATCTCTGTCTTATTCTTCTCAATGACGCTCAGCTCAAGACTTACGGCAACAGCCTTCTTTCGGGGTTGGCTTTTGTCGAGGGAGGCATGCCCCTTCTTACTCTTCTTGTCCTGGATGCTGCACTCACGCTTTTTGCCGCTGTCAATACGGCATATGTTGGTTGTATCGGTCTTTGCACGACGATGGCCAAGCAAGGTAATCTGCCGGCCCTTTTCTTGCATCGCTGGGCAGATCGCTGGCCTTCGCTGCAAGGCTATCCTTATGTCGTCCTGAGCTTCATGGCTGTGAGCATTTCTATGATTGTCGTTCTACCTGGACAGGTCGACGCGCTCGGGCAGGTCTACGGCATGGCTTTTCTGGCTGTGATGACTTCTTTCTGTCTCGGGGTCATCTTGTTGCGCGTGCGAATGCCTTTGAAAGTAGCCAGATCGCCTTACAGGACGGACTGGACAGTAAAGCTAGGAACTTTCAAGTTGCCTGTCCCTCCAGCTATCGGGCTTGTGTCCCTGGCTTTTGCCGAGGTCGTTCTTTTTCTTTCTTCCGATATTGCCCGTGCACTTGGTGTGCAGATTTTTACGCTTGTGCTTCTCGTGATGTGTTTTTACAGGCTGGGCGTGCTGGAGAGCCGCCTGACCGGCCTGCCTGATCTCAGGCTGGGGCTGGGCAAGTTTGCCCGCGAAGACCAGGCTCAACTGCCCGATGACCTGCCCACTTATGTCCTTTGCACAGGTGGAGCCAAAGCACGCAATCTGGCCTCCATGCTGATTAGATTGCTCGAACGCGAGGATCCAGCCCCCAAAGAAATT
>JAHFBI010000030.1 GCA_023250095.1 Candidatus Melainabacteria bacterium | reverse complement strand
GGGTACATCTGAACCTGATGTCTGATGTCCAGGCGCGACTCCATGCTCTATGCAGCTAAGCTGTGCTGGAACATTTATCCGTGCCCTGATGTCTGGCGCCTAACGAGACACGGCTCCGCGCAAGATTCTGTCCATTTCGCCGGGATTGAGGGCATAACCGCGCGCAGTGTCGGCGTCAATCAGTCCTTCACGGTAGGCATTGTAAATGGCGCTGTCCATAGTCTGCATGCCGTCATAAGTGCCGTTCTTGATGAATTCGAGCAAGCTCTCAATTTCGCCGCGCATGATTGCTTCCTGAACTGTGGAGGTGACAACCATAATCTCGTTGACTGCCATTCGCCCGCCGCCCACAAGCGGTATGAGTTGCTGGGCGATGACAGCGCGCAGGCAGTAAGCCAGCTGCATGCGCACAGATTCCTGGACATCGGGATTGAAGGCGCCCAGGATACGCTGGATAGTTTTGGGCGCAGACATGGTGTGCAGGGTAGAAAGGACAAGGTGACCTGTTTCTGCTGCTCTCAGCGACATTGATATGGTTTCGGCGTCCCGCATTTCACCAATGAGTATGACGTTCGGGTCGGCGCGCATACAAGCTCGAAGAGCGTTGGCAAAGCTTTTTGTCGTGAAGCCGATTTCGCGCTGGGTGATAATTGAGCACTTGGGGTTGTGCACGAATTCCACCGGGTCCTCCATCGTATATATGTGGAGGGGCTCGCGCATGTTGATGGCATTGACCATTGCCGCCAGAGTCGTGGATTTGCCTGAGCCGGTGACCCCTGTGACCAGAACCAGTCCGGAGCGGTTGTGCGTGAGATCCTCAATGACAGGAGGCAAGCCAAGCTCGCTCACTGTCGGCATTTCCAGAGGCACGATGCGCATGGCGCAGCCGATTGATTCCATGTCCAGATAAAGGTTGATACGAACACGGGCCTTGTCGGCAAACAAAAGAGCTGCGTCAAGCTCATAAGTCTCTTCGAAGATTTGTTGCTGTCTGGGGGTAAGAAAACCCATGACCATAGTTCTGAGAGCTTCAGCGTCGAGTATTGGCATGTCCGGCAGCGAGCGGATTAGTCCGTCAATACGAAAGACAGGAGGCATATTTGCCTTGAAGTGAATATCAGAAGCCTTGTATTCCAAGGCGAGATCGAGGATCTCATCAAGGGAGATCCGGTTATTCATCTCAATCATGGTGATTCCTTCCCTGCGCCTAAAATATCTCTGTAAACAGAAGCTCTTTCAGTTTTTTGAGCCCGCTGTGCATTGCTCTGGAGACGCTCATTTCGGACAAACCAAGACGTCTGGCTGTTTCTTTTTGAGTCAGGTCATAAAAGAACACGAACTCTACTACTTGCCTGGTTTTGTCGCCCAGATTTACAAGCGCCTGTGATAAAACTTCCCGGTCTTCCGAATAACTAATCTCATCGAGATATTTCCGGTCGGCGACCATTTCAGAAAGTGCCCGCCCTTCTTCGCGTCCATCAGATTCTTCGCTTCCATCCAGCGATTCATAATGTGAGCAAACTTCCCAGGATTGCTGCGCTTCGAGTATTTCGACCAGGCTAAAGCCTGAGCGCTGGGACAGCTCTTCGGCTGTAGGCAGGCGATCAAACTCGCGTGTCAATACTTCTTCAAGATGGATGATCCTGCTGCTTATTTCGTTCAAGCGCCTGGGTACTTGCACAAGAGATGAATGGTCGCGCAAGTAATGACGGATTTCACCTTTGATGTAACAAAGAGCAAAGGTCTTAAAGCTTGCCTTGCCTTCGTGCTCTGGATCGTAATAATTAATTGCCTTAAGCAGACCGAGACAGCCTACTTGGCTTAGATCCTCGAAAGACTCTGGCGAGACCCGGCTGTATCGTTTGGCAATCTGCCTGACCAGAGGCATATATTGCTTAACGAGCTGATCTTTATCCAGAGTCGTGCTTATTTCGCCAGCCAGGGATGCTTTTCTCAAGGGAGCCAATCCTAAGTCGGGGATGCCGTTCTTCTTTGAAAGATTGTTCCCTTTACAACCCCTGTCTAAACAATTAAATCTCCTGGAAACGAGTGTTCAGGCGCATTGGCAGGCAATAGTCAGCAGGCAGCCGGCAGCCGGCAGCCGGCAGCCGGCAGCGTCTGCCAGTCAGTAAAGAAGTTTATAGAAGCGGGCATATTCGCTAGAATTGGCTATAGTGAATCTTTTTCAGTTCAGCCAGCAGATTTGGACCCTTGAGACATCCGTCTTTGCGCCCGGTAAGAAAGACATTCCTGCTCTCCCAGCACCTCTGGGGGCGGATTTCGACGCAAAAGCGCTTGCTCCTTGTCGGGCTGCTCTTCATTTCCGCCCTGGTTTCCTTTACAGCCTGGATACTCATAAGTCACACCCAGGCGGTGAAGAGCCGATCGGTCAATCAGTTCGGGCAGGCGGTCGCGCAGGCTTTGGGGCGGGGTGGGGCTGAAGCCCTGTCCAACAACGGCAATCTGGAAGGTTTCCGCTATTACGTTCTAACTGAAATGGCCCAGACGCCGGCGATAGCATATGTCGTCTTTTGCGACAGCCGCAATAAAGTGCTGCTCGACAGCCAGGACTTTTCTCGCCCGAAAGGCGAGCCAGGGCAAAAGATTTATCCGATATATAGAGAAGGTGTATCCAGGGTGGTTGTGCCGGGCGTCTACAAGAGCCCACCAGGTTATCGCGACATAGTCAATATTGCCGTGCCTATGCGTCGCAACAACGAAAACCTGGGAGTTTGCTGGGTAGGACTGGACAGTTATGCTTTTACTATTTTCGGCACACCGCACGAAACAAAAGTCTTCCTTCTTTCCATATTCGGGCTTGTCTGGTTTCTTGGGGCGCTTTGCCTGGCGGTCAATTATTCTTTGATAAACCGCCCTTTGAAAGCGTTGTCCTCAGGTGCCAGCCAGATAGCTGCCGGGCGTTTCGGGCATCAGATACCCGGGCAGAGCGCCGGGCGCGAAATTGACCAGGTGGTCAGCGCGTTCAACTATATGTCCAAGCGCTTGCAGCAATACGACAAGCAAAACGTGGACAGCTTGATGGCCGAGCGCAACAAGTACATTTCCGAGCGCAACAAGCTGGAGCTTGTTTTGATGTCTATTGCTGACGGAGTGGTCGTTTGCGACCGTGATAATAAAGTGCAGATTGTAAATGCTGCCGCCACTCAGCTTTTCGATAAAGAAGCTAAAGACATGCTGGGCAAGCCGCTGGTTTTCTGCACCGAAGGCCCGGACAGCCCGCAGATTTGCCAGGTGATCCAGGCTTTTACGGATACGGTGGCGCCTGGCAGCCTGGGTCCAGTAGTGCAGCAGTTGAACCTGGGAGAGCGTACTGTGCGGTTGCATATTGCCCCAATTTCTCTCAACAAGGAATTCCTCGGCTCGGTCATGATCATGCACGACATCACCCGGCAAGCTGAGCTGGAAAAGCTCAAGAACGAATTCATCTCCAATGTAAGCCACGAGCTGAGAACGCCGATCACATCCATCAAGAGTTATGTGGACACTCTTTGTAATCACGGCGAGAAACTCGAGCCGGACATTTACAGGGAATTTTTGCAAATTATAGACAGCGAAGCTGACCGTCTGATGAGTCTGGTCAATGAAGTCCTCGAGCTGAGCAAACTTGAGGAAGGCGACCGCGAGCTGGAAATGGTCCCTCAGGATGTGCGGCAGGCAGTGGAATACACTATTCGGGCCGTCAATTTGATGGCTCGCGATCGGGGAATTGATCTGACCCTGAGTACCGAAGATCCGCTGCCGATGGTGCAGATGAACAGGGAATCAATAGAACGCGCTGTCATCAATCTGGTCACCAACGCCATCAAATACACCCCTAACGGCGGCAAAATTGACGTGAGCGTGTCTCATCAGGACGAGGACAAGGAAGTAGTAATTTCAGTAGCAGACAACGGCATTGGCATTCCGGAAGAGTGCCTGCCTTTCATATTCGATCGCTTTTATCGTGTCGAGAAAAAGGTGCATACGATAAAAGGCACGGGACTCGGGCTGACTATAGTCAAACGCATTATCGAAAAACATGCCGGGCGCATCACTTGTGCCTCCGAGATAGGGCTGGGCTCCACTTTCACCATTTATCTGCCTGTCTGGGATGCCAGGGACGAAGAGGACCAGGCACCACCGGGCAAAGGTGCCGCGCTTGAGGCCCCGTCCTCGCGAGCAGCGCTCGAGATAGGCAGCTGAGCCATGATTTGTCTGAGCCGTCGATAAGACAGCCCTAATATTAGAACCTTATCGACTGAGCCGTCCCGTTTCCAAGACAGCCCATGTTATTATTGTGCGGTTGACAAGGTCAGGGGACCTTGCCCCTGTATAGTTCAGGGTTTTCAGGAGAATCATTGGAACCGGAGCCATCCGGGAAAGGTCAAGCGAAATTGGCTAGAGCCATATATCCGGGCTCTTTCGACCCAATGACCCGTGGACACCTCGACATTATTCAGAGGGCAAGCAGGCTGTTTGACGAAGTCATCATGGCGGTAGTGGGCAATCCCGGGAAGTCGCCGCTGCTTCCCATTGAAGTCAGGACTATGCTCATTTCCAAGGTGGTGGAGGATATCCCCGGAGTAAAGGTCGGGCACTTTCAGGGCTTGACCGTTGATTTTGCCAGGCAGAACAACATAACTATCGTTATCCGGGGGCTGAGGGCTATCTCCGACTATGAGGCAGAGCTGGGAATGGCGCAAACCAACAAGCAGCTGCTTCCTGAACTAGAAACTATTTTTCTCATGACAAAACCCGAGTATTCTTTTATAAGTTCATCTACTGTGAAGGAGATAGCTCGGTTAGGAGGAGACGTTTCTCAGTTCGTCCCACCGGCGGTGCACACTTATCTCAGAGAGCATTTCAGCAGAGGCGCTGAATAAATGACCACGACAATCGCATTAACACCAAATACTGCTGCCTACAAACAGACCTCGATCTATAAGCATCTTGATCTGCTCGAGCACCTCATCGAGGATGCCGCTGGCGTCTGGAAGTTCAAACTCATCAACGCCGACCAGTTCCTCGAAGTGCTGGACAAGGCGCGGGCAAGGCTTCCGGAAGAATTGCGCGAAGCCACAGATGTGCTCACTCAACGCGATGAAATTATTTCCGAAGCGCAAAGGCGCGGCGAGCAAATTATTTCCACGGCGCGGCGCCAGGCTGAGACTATGCTCCATGAATCGGAGCTTCTAAAGGCTGTGCAGGCTGAAGTGGAGAGAATCCGCAAACAAGTTGTCTCCGAAGTGGAGCAAATGCGCAGAGAAGCGCTGGCTGAAGCCGAGAGGATTCGCCTGGAGGCAGAAGAAGATGCCGCGCGCACCAGAGAAGGCGCCGACCATTACGCAGATCAGGTTCTGACGCGTCTTGATGGCGACCTCAATAATCTCGGACGGCTCCTTGCCGAATCGCAGGGCATTGTCAAAAACGGACAGCGCGTTCTCGGACAAGTAAAAAGACATGGCGGCGTCTCGCCGGCCTTGCTTGCCGGGCGCAACGAATAAGGGCGGCAAAACCCCCAACAAAGCCCTCCAGCTGCACGCGAGCTGGAGGGCTTTGTTTTCTGGCTCTGTCAGGCGAGTTTTGTGCCGGCAGAACTCGCGGCTGCCTAACCTGGCAGAGGTCTCAGGCGCCTGGCCGAAAGCGGGTGATGTGAAACCGAGCTGTGGCGCTCGAGCCCGCAAATCTCGAATACGCCTCCCTTGGCGCGGTACGCCTCGGCATAATGGTGCAGCTTGTCCATTACCGTATGATCGACAAGCAAGGCGCCGCTGAGATCGACCTGTACTCTTGCTCCTGAAGGAAGGATGTCCAGCTGTTTTTTCATCGGCAAGTAATTGGAGAAAATTGCGGCCCTCCTTATATCGACGAAGTATGTTCCGTCGGTGCCGGCAGTCACGGTTATATCCGGACTAAAGAGGCCCAGCGGCGGCGCCCCGTTCATAATGTGTACAGCCAGCTTAGTCACTATGCCGACAGTAACTCCAATCAGCAGGTCTGTCGCTAGCGTGGCGATAATGGTTGTCGTGAATATGATTGCCTGCTCTATGCCAATCTCAAAAGTTTCTTTGAATACTCTTGGTGAGGCGAGCCGGTAGCCGGTGAAGACAAGAAGAGCCGCCAGGGCACAAAGAGGTATTCGGTTGAGAAGGCTGGCTGCCAGAAGGACGCAGACCAGCATGAACATTCCGTGAAAGAAATTTGACCAGCGTGTGCGGGCACCGTTGTCCACATTAGCCGAGCTGCGAACTATTTCGGCAATTAAAGGCAAGCCACCAATAAGACCGGAAATGGCACTGCCGAGTCCGACTGCCGCCACGTCTGAGCTCAAGTTGGACTGCCGGCCGAAGCGGTCGAGCCTGTCGACAGCTGCAGCGCTCAGGAGAGTTTCTACTCCCTGCACGAAAGTAATGGAAAAAACAGCCAGCCAGAACGAATACATGCCGATTTTGCTGAAATCCGGGTGGGCTACCCCATCCATTACATTAGATGGCAGTGAGACCAGCACTTTTGCCGGGTCAAGCAAGTAATTTTGCTGAGCGAAAGAATAAACGTGTTTGTGATCCAGTCCAAGGGCTGCTCCAAGACCGATTGCGACCAGAACAACTATAAGCGGGGCCGGCACTCTCTTGATGATCTTGTTGCCCGTTGAAGCATGGACGATGAGCAAGACCAGGCTGGACAGTCCGATCAAGGACACTTGTGGATTGAGAGAAACAAGGCTGTGCGGAATTTCGGCAATCAGCTCCAGGGGCTCTCTGGCATGAGGGCTTACTCCGAGCATGATATGGAACTGCTTGGACATAATAATGATTCCGATGGCGGCAAGCATGCCGTGAACAACCGACGAGGGGAAGAAGTGCCCGAGCTCGCCGGCTTTAAAAAGCCCCAGGACGAACAAAGCCAGACCGGCGACAACAGTGGCTGCCAGCGCCACATGATACCCCTGACCACCGCCGCCGAAGCGATCGACTGTCCCGAGGATCACGACAATGAGTCCGGCTGCCGGACCATTGATGGTGACATAAGAGCCGCTTATCTGCGATACGATAAGTCCGCCGATGACAGCAGAGATAATTCCGGCCATGGGCGGAACGCCCGAGGCCATGGCCACGCCGAGGCAGAGCGGCAGGGCAATCAAGAAAATAATGAATCCAGACATCAGGTCGGATTTCCAGTTCTCTTTCAATCCGGACAGGCGATCTTTCGGCTGCGTGGCATTGCCAGCTGTTTTCCGATTGAGGGTTTGTGTTGTTGCCATAGAGTGAGACCCCATCAACCTGCTGCTATTCGACGCTTTCATGACCATAATCTCGACATGAGAGATTGTCAATGCGAAGATAAAATGTGGTGCCACCACATACGGTTTTCCGCATGCCGGCGCATAGTGGCTGTACATGCGGCATCCGAATCTTTGTAACAGAGGCGGTCACAATTGCGCCAAAACAATTTTACACTTTGTGGCCGGAGCTCCTTCTGCATGTGCCAAGCAAAAAGTGCTCAGATCACAGCTAGCGCCACTCACGCGCCTACCTACGGTTTTCCGCATGCCGGCGTATCTGCCGGGCTTTGCCGTAGCCGCGCCGATCGTGTGCAAAATATTTCAGAGAGACATGCCTGTCGGGCGTGGCACCGCCGGCGACACCAGAGCCTGAGTGTGCTTTCTTGGATCCGTTCGCTCCAGCTGTTCTGCTGGAGGATCGCTTGCATAAAACTTCGACAGAGAGGTTGCGCTGTTACTTGCAGTACAAAAGAGCTATTTCAAAAATCACATAGAGCCAGGTGAGGGGCAGGCAAAACACCAGAATAGTCTGCCAGCCCCAGTCGATGTCGCTGCCTTCGCGCCACTCGCAATAAACATAGATTACACGGAAGAACATACTTCCGCCCAGACCGAGCCCGGCAGTTATGGCAAGAAGTATGAACACACCTAGCAAGGGGTCCACGTGCGCGACCTCGCATGTCCGAAATTTATGATTTCTGAATTATTGAATGATAATAGGTTTCACAAAACTTTTAGCATTGTATATCGAGTTATGAAGCATTTCTTATACGCAGGGGGACATGCCGGCTATGGAAGCGCAACCCTTGACTCTCGGCTGTTTTCCGGGAGTAAGGACTTTCGTGCTACCTGGTGCCTTGCTGGATAATCAAATGCCTGGGCGACGGGCTATGAACGGCGCTGATGCCGCCGATGATGTGGGTAGCATCGCGGCTTTTGAGCTTGCGCAAGAGCTGGAAGGTGTGACGAGTCGCCTGTAACGGAGGCGTAAATATCTCTTGACAGTTGTCTGATCAACAAGTTAGCCCGGCGATCGTTGAAAGGACGCTCCACCTGGACAACGACAATGTAACGCTTGCCGCAGGCAGCGGTGACTATGCCGCCGTCACCGACAAGGCGGCCGATATCGCCTGTCTTGTGGGCAATCTTCGTTCCTGGCGGTAAGCCCATGGGCAAAAGAGTTCTTGTTTTCGTGCGCTCGAGGACGGAATACATATAATCGCGCGTTGCCCGGCAGATGAGCTCACCTTGCTCCACTTTGCCAAGCAAGAAAGCCAGATCGTAAGGGCTGGTTTTATTGGTGCCTTCCAGATCCGGAAGCCATTCGTTGATGCGTGTCTTCTCCAGTCCCCAGTCCGCAAAATCTTTGTTGAAAGCTTCTTTGCCGCCGAGCAAATCGATGATCATATTGGTGGCAGTATTATCCGAAACAATCATCATCAGCTCGGCAGTTTCTTTGAGCGAAATTTTTGTTCCTGCCGGGCGCCATTGCAGATATCCCGAGCCGCCGCCGATGAGGTCGGCTCTGATGACAAGCCTTTGATCAAGGCGCACTTCTTGCCGGTCGAGAGCCGCAAGCAGCCTGACAAAGACAGGCAGTTTGATCATGGAAGCCGCCGGGAACGCCTGCTGCCCGTCTACATCCACAAACCGCCCCAGGGCAGGCTCGACGACAAAGACGCCGGCGTGCAAGCGTGGTTTGTCGGCAGCCAGTTTGATCTTGGCAGCAAGTTCCTTGAGCTCGTCTTGCAGCTCGAAAGGCTGCTTGAGCATCACCGGCTGGACCCGGGTAATTCCTTGCGCCTGGTTCCAGCCAGGGTGCTTGCCGGAAGGCCACAGACAGACCTGAGCAAAGGCCAGGGCACAGGCAAATGACAGATAAAGGATGAGTCTTTGCCCCGGCGGCAAAGGCTGTCTGCGCGGGCATTTCTTTTTGAGTGTCGAGCGAGTTTGCATCGAAGGATCTCTCAGCCTTCGTCTCCGGAGAAGTCAGAGCCCCATTTTACTGGTTGTCTCAAGGGGAGCAGCGGCACGAAAAGATATAAGCAGTGGGCTCATACTCCCATCTTTGTATAAGAAGTTCTTTTGCGCAAGCTATATCTTTTATCGGCAGGGGATAAATCGTCCTGAGTTTTCTTATTTCTTGAGCCCCAGCGGTTGCCGCCTGACAAAGAGATAGAGAAGCAAGCAAATGAAAGCTGCTGCGCCCACAAAGAGCTTCGCTTCGGCGGGCAGGTCTGTGCGCGGCGAAATGAAACTTTCAATTGCGCCGGCGATGAGCAAAAGGGGCACACAACCGCCAAACAAAGCAAAGGCTGGGCGAGAAGCCAGTTTGAGCGCGTCGAGACGCCTGTACTGTCCGGGAAAGAGCAAAGCCGTACCCAGCAAAAGACCGGCGCCGCCGGAGATGAAGATAGCCGGCAATTCCAGAGATCCGTGTCCGACGACGAAAGCGGCAATCTTCGGCAGCATGCCGAAGATCTGGCAGGCGCCGAAGATTGTCCCAAGCATCACGCCGTTCAAAAAGAGGATGACGACTGTGCCGATAGCGCAGGTAATACCCAGGGCAAAGGAGACAATGCAGACTTTGATGTTGTTGGTGGAGATGGTTGAGGCAAAGGTCGGACTGGCATCCTGAAGCGAGTCCGTCCACATTTGCTTGCGTTCGATCATGTCCCACATGACGTCTGATACGATCGGCTCTCCAGGGCGCAGCTCCAGATGGGCGAAATTCGGGTCTTTGAGCATGAAACCCCAGCAGGCAAAGGCCGGCAACCAGAAAATTGCCATGGCCAGGGCTATATAGGCTATTTTCTGGCGCACGACCGCCGGAAAGGTCACCCAGAAAAAGTTCAGGAAGTCAAGCCAACGATTGCGCGGCCTCTGGTAGACTTGGTTGTGAGCTTTTACTACAAGGTTATTCAAATAAGAGACGATGTCTACTCCCAGATTGAGTGCCCTTGCCCGCGAAAGATCAGCCGATGCGGAACGGTAGAGGCGCCCCAGTGCCTGCAGCTGATCCCTGGTAAGAGTCGTCAGCCCGCGTTTATCAACTTGCTTGAGTAAATCTTCGAGTTGCTCCCAGACAGGTCGTCTTTTTGCTACCCACCGCTCTACATTCATAGTTAAGTTCGCTGTTAGATGAACAAGCCAGACTATCTCATCTCTACCCCGGAAAACGTCGACCTACACCTTGAACTGGCCGGGCTGGGAAACCGTATTTATGCTTGTTTCCTGGACACTTTCATCTCTTTTTGCTTGATTTTGCTCATTGTTGCAGTCTGCCTGGGCTTTGCCCTGGCGATCGACCGGATGTCTATCGCCTCTGACACAAAGACGATTATCTATTACTACATTGTCGGCATCGGGGTTTTTCTTTGTTTCGTGGTCAATTTTGGTTACTTCATTTTTTTCGAAGGCACGTGGCAGGGGCAGACGCCCGGGAAAAAGGCGTCGGGAATTCGCGTCATTGAAGCCAACGGGCAACCGGTAACATGGGCGTCGGTGCTCATCCGTAATCTGCTGCGGGTGGTCGACCAGAATTTCGGGTTGATTGGCATCTTGCCGATGATTATCGACCGCACCGAACGACGCTTTGGTGATCTGGCGGCTGGCACTCTTGTGATTCGTGAGAGACTGCCGGCGCTAAGCAGTCAGGATTTGAAGATTGCTGCCACCCTGCCTGCTGAGTCCTTCGTGGATATAGGGCAGATTTCGCCAGATGAATATCAGTTGCTCCTCACTTTCTTGAAGCGGCGGTGCCTTATGTCTGTGGGACAAAGACCGCGCCTGGCCAAGAATCTGGCTGAATACTTTCGCGGCAAGCTCAATTGCCAGGCTGAAGGAGAGTCCCCTGAAAGCTTTCTGGAAAAGCTCTATCTGGCTTATGTAGCCCGCGCCCAGCTGGCTGCCGACTGAGCTGCCCATTGAGTAGTCGGCTGTGCTATTTATCTGCACTTTCAGGGAGGCTCTGACTGCACCAGGGGACCGCAAAATGGCACGCTTGCGCGTTGCGGGCTTGTTTTTTCAAGCTCTTCGCGTTTATGACTGTCAGCGCTTGTCGAGACTCTGGTACTGGAGATTGTTCGGGCCTGTGTATTCGGCGCGCGGGCGGATTAGCCGGTTGTTCGAATATTGCTCGAGCACATGAGCCGCCCAGCCTGACATACGACTTATGGCGAAGATAGGCGTGAACAGGTCGATTGGAATATCGAGCATGTAATAAACCGAAGCTGAATAGAAATCGACGTTGCAATAAAGATGCTTTTCGCGGAAGACTTTCTCTTCGATAGCCCGGGAAATCTCAAACCACTTCAGTTGTCCCTTGAGCCGGCCAAGCTCCTCGGACATCTTGCGCAGGTGCCAGGCGCGAGGATCTTCCGTTTTGTAAACACGATGCCCGAAGCCCATGATTTTTTTGTGTTCTTCAAAAGCCCTGGTCAGGTATGGCTCGGCATTGGAAAGTTCGCCTATCTCCAGAAGCATCTTGATCACTTCCTGGTTGGCTCCGCCGTGCAAGGGCCCTTTCAAAGCGCCGATTGCCGCTACAATCGCCGAGTGCATGTCGGTGAGCGTGGCTGCAGCGACGCGGGCGGCGAATGTCGAGGCGTTCAGCTCGTGATCAGCGTGCAGGATAAGGGCAATATCGAGAGAGCGGACGCTCAGCTCATCAGGCTTTTTGCCCGTGAGCATGTAGAGAAAGTTGGCCGCCAGATTCCCTTGCGTGAGCGGCTCGGGCGTGGGCCTGCCGTTGCGTATGCAGTCCCAGTAAGCGACTATGGTCGGGATTTGAGAGGTCAGCCTGACGGCTTTTCTAAGATTAGCTGCCCGGTCATTTTCTAGATCGTCTGCATCGTACATGGACAACATGGAAGCAGCCGTCCGCAACACTTCCATGGGCTGAGCGGTCTTCGGGAAATCGCGCATCATCTTTAAGACTGCCGCCGGAAGCGCTCTGTTTTCTTTCAGGTCTTTGCAGAGAGTATCGAACTCCGTCTGTGTCGGCAAGCGACCATTCCAGAGCAAATAAACCACTTCTTCAAAGCTGGAGTGCTGGGCCAGGTCATGAATGTCATAACCTTGATAAATCAGCCGTCCTTCTTTACCGTCTACGTTGCAAATTGAAGAATCCGACGCGACTACATCTTCTAACCCGGCCTTGACCATGATCTGCTCCCGAAAACTGCTGAAGTGACGTACTAGTGGCTGTTATACACTAAATGACATCCCTTTCCCTCGATATAAAGGCTTATTTCATAAGTATAGGCTGAGTGTTGCATTATTGGCGGTTCATCAGCCCCCGGGGCTGGGGGGATTTCTGGTTTCATATTTGATACCATGTCCCTGGAATTTAGGCTGGCTGCCGTTCCCTGGCGAGGTATCATTTGGGGAGGGACAGCAGGAGGAAGGATGAAAGCGCGCTCAGCTGCGAACCTGCCTTTACGAGGCGTGTCTTATGCCCTTCTGTCGGCATTTCTTTTCGGGTTGAGCACTCCTTTTTCCAAGCTTTTGCTCAGCGAGATCAAGCCGGTGGCTCTGGCCGGACTGCTATATCTGGGCTCCGGGCTGGGTCTTTCCCTCGTGTTGCTGGCAAGGCGTATTGCCGGGGGTCCAGGAGCCAGAGAGGTTTCTCTTGTGAGAGCCGATCTGCCTTATCTTGTCGGGGCTGTTGTTCTGGGCGGGATTCTAGCGCCTCTTTCTTTGATGCTAGGGTTGAATCATTCGCAGGCGTCCGGGGCCTCCCTTCTGCTCAATCTCGAAGGCGTGTTCACTGCACTTCTGGCCTGGATGTTCTTTAAGGAGAATTTCGATCGCCGGATTGTGGCAGGCATGCTCTTGATCACTGCCGGTAGCATGCTTCTGTCTTTTTTCTCTCAGGGGGTCTGCCGGCTTTCCGGAGGGAGCCTTCTCATTGCCGTTTCTTGTTTTGCCTGGGCTGTGGATAATAATCTCACGCGCAAAGTCTCGGCAGCCGACCCTGTGCAGGTGGCTGCCATCAAAGGACTGGTCGCCGGAGTCTTCAATTGCGCGCTTGCTCTGGCGATCGGTTGTCGGCTGCCCGGGGGGGCAACGCTTCTTTGCGCCATGCTAGTTGGATTTTGTTGCTGGGGACTTTCTCTGGTCTTTTTTATTCTGTCTTTGCGTCATATAGGCGCCGCGCGCACGGCAGCTTACTTTGCGGTTGCTCCTTTCCTGGGCGCCCTCGTTGCCTTGTTCTTGCTCAAGGAGTCCCTGAGCCCGTCGCTTGCTCTTGCAGCTTCCTTGATGGCCCTGGGCATCTATCTCCATTTGAGCGAGCGCCACGAGCACGAGCACAGCCACGAGCCCGTGACACACGAACACGAGCACGAGCACGGCGACGACGTCCATCATGAACATGTCCATCAAAGCTCAGATCCGCCAGGTGACAGGCATAACCATTTACACACTCACGGCTTTCTCACGCACAAGCACCCGCATTATCCAGATTGGCACCATCACCACGAACACAGAGAGGCAATGTAGCCTGTGCGCTCAGAAAGGTTTGAGCCACATTGCTGCCTGAGGCAGCCGTAAAAAAAAGCTCAAGATGAAAGCGGGGGTTTGGAGCAAGGCAGTGTGCCCGTTTGTTTCGCGCTATGCTTGATGTTGATGTTTCGGGGGCTCTAAGCGATGTTTGTTCTCGTTTCCTGATACTTTTTTCACGATCTTTAGCCGCCGGCATGGGCGGTCGCCTTCTCAAAGATGTCAGACTGACGCAAATCCGGATACAAGGACCTAGGTATGCAGAATTTTTTGAGTCAGATACTTGCCAAACGACATCTGGTAATTGGTCTGACTCTGGCGCTCATGGCTTGCGGGCTGGTCGCCTATCAGCATCTGCCGCTGGAGGCTTATCCGGACGTGGCCAACATGCAGGTGCGCGTGATCACGCAAGTACCAGGGAAAGCTGCCGAAGAAGTCGAGCGGCTTGTGACAATTCCTATAGAAAAGGAGTTGAACGGCATCCCTCATTCCGACCCGCCTCGTTCGGTGTCCATATTCGGGCTTTCAGTAATCACAGTGGTTTTTGATGACGAGGTCGATCCCTATCTGGCCAGGCAACAGGTCTTGGAGCGATTGCACAATGCCGATGTGCCGGCAAATGTGCAACCTCAGCTCGATCCAAATGCCTCGCCTGTGGGCGAGGTTTATCGTTATACAGTGGAAGGACGTAGCTGGTCGTCCATGGATCGCAAGGAAATTCAAGACTGGGTGCTGAACCGCAAGTTCAAGTCAGTGCCTGGCATTGTTGATTCAACAGGCTTCGGCGGCCCGACCAAGACTTACCAGGTGGAGCTGGATCCCGGTCGCCTGCGGGCTCTGGGGCTGACTCAGTCCCAGGTGGCCGACGCCATTGCCAGCTCGAACGGATCAACTGGCGGTAGCTATATTGTTAATAACGACCAGAACTATATGGTCAGGGGCATCGGGCTCTTGCGTTCCGTTCAAGATATAGAAAATGTTGTCGTTTCTTCCTCGGGGGATGGCACTCCCGTCCGGGTGAAAGATGTTGCCTCCTGCCACATCGGTCCGGCGATCCGCAAAGGTCAGGTAGGCAAGAACGAGGACGATGACGTCGTGGAGGGCATTTTGCTCATGCGGCGCGGTGAAAATCCGACAAATGCCATCAACAACCTGATGGAAGCCTGGCCGTCAATTTCCAAATCGATGCCTGCCGGCATGAGACTCGAGCCGCTATACGACCGCACTGCGCTGGTCAAGCGCACTATCAACACTATCGGGCACAATGTTGCCGAGGGCATCTTGCTGGTTGTCGTGCTTCTCATGCTTTTCCTCTTTCAAGTAAGGAGCGCGCTTATTTGTGCGGTTGTTATACCGCTTGCGCTTCTTACAGCGTTCATTTTGCTTACTCTGTTCAAAGTCCCGGCCAACCTCCTGTCGCTGGGAGCAATCGACTTCGGCATTATCGTGGATGGGGCGGTGGTCATGGTGGAGAACATCTGTCGCCATCTTTCGCATCTGGCTGAAGAAGATAATTACGGGCACATAGACGTTTTGCACACGATCATCAATGGTTGCCGGGAAGTAGCCAAGCCGATTTTATTTTCGACTGCGATAATTTTCATGACTTTCCTGCCTATTCTCAGCTTCGAGCGTGTGGAAGGAAAGCTGTTCAAGCCGCTGGCGATCACGATGAACTTCAATTTGCTTGGAGCCGTGCTGGCGACAATGACAGTTATTCCCGTTCTTTGCCTGTTTGTTTTCGGGCGTAAACTTCCCACCGAGCGCGAAAGCCCGATCACATTGTTCTTCGAGCGCCTCTACAAACCGGCTCTTTTGTGGTCGCTCAGCCATCGGGCAATAGTTTGTGCAATTGCTGCCGCTTGCCTGGCCGGCTCACTGTCTCTTGCACCGTTGATGGGCTCGGAATTTCTGCCGGAGCTGGAAGAAGGTAACATCTGGCTTAGAGTGACAATTTTGCCTACGAGTTGCTCTCTGGACAAAGCAGTAGAAATTGCTGGCAATATTAGGCGTATTCTGCGGAGCTACTCCGAGGTGAACAATGTTGTCACACAGTTAGGCTCCCCGGATGATGGCACGGACCCTAACACATACAGCAATGTAGAAGTTCTGGTCGATCTCAAGCCGCAGGAAGAATGGCGCAAGCAATTTCCCAGCAAACAGGCTCTTGTCGCCTCTATGGATAAAGATCTCAACTGCGACATGCCCGGGCTTCTGTACAATTTTTCTCAGTACATCAAGGACAATATGGACGAAGCCATCGGCGGCGTTAAAGGAGAATTCGGCGCCAAGATTTACGGGCGCGATCTCGACGTCCTGACTAAGCTCGGCTCGCAAATAAGGCAGATAGTGGCCGCTGTGCCTGGTATGAAGGATGTCTCTCACGATCAGCTGCTCGGGCAGCCGCAGCTCATGGTGACAATCGACCGGCAGCGGGCAGCCCGTTACGGAATCAATGCCAACGACGTACTGGATGTCGTGGAAACATCTGTTGGTGGCAAGGTCATCACCGAGCTTCTCGATGGCGAAAGACGTTTTTCAGTGGTCTTGCGCTTTCAAAAAGATTATCGCGACAAGCCTGAGGAGTTATCGAACATCCTTTTGCCGACTCCTTCCGGACAGCGCATCCCTCTTTCTCAAGTGGCGACCATCGAAGAAGATCATGGCGCTACAGCCATACTCAGAGATAAGAACGAACGGCGCATAGCAGTGAAAGCCAATATACGCGGTCGCGATCTCGGCTCTGCCGTGACTGAAGCCCAGAAGAAAATTGCCGAGCAGGTGAAGCTGCCGCCTGGCTATTCAATCGTCTATACAGGTCAGTTCGACCGGGCTCAGTCGGCTCTCGGGCGGCTGGCAATAGTTGTTCCTGTTACTCTGGCTCTCATTTTCTTGCTTCTTTATTCGGCATTCGGCTCGGCTGCCAGCGCTGCTCTGGTCATGGTCACAGTGCCACTGGCTGCCGCCGGCGGCATAGTCGCCCTGGTAGCCACAGGTACCCACTTCAGCATTTCAGCAGGTGTCGGCTTCATCGCCCTTTTTGGCGTCTGTATTCAAAACGGCGTGATTTTGATGTCCAAGATTCGCGAATTGATAGCAGGCGGCATGGCGGAGACAGAAGCTGTGATTACCGGGTCCATGATCCGTATGCGCCCCGTATTGATTGCCACACTGGTTGCTCTGGCGGGATTGGTACCGGCTGCGATTTCCAACGGCATCGGATCGCAGAGCCAGCGTCCTTTTGCTATCGTCATAGTCGGCGGCATTCTGCCTGCGACTATACTTACCCTTCTTGTCTTGCCGGCGCTTTATGCCTGGTTTGAGCGGGGAGCAATACCTTCTTCGGAAGGCGCCGGCGCGCACCCTGGCGCGTCAGGGAAAGAAAGCCTGAGCGATCTGGCGTCCGAGACTCGAGCCTGAGAGAGATACCACCTGGCTAGTCCGATTCGCGTAGCGATTGTGATCGAAGATCGAAGCTGCCTTCTGTGACGACCTGCTCGCCTGTCCTCAATCCGGCCAGAACTTCCACGAAGTTGCCTATTTCTGCGCCAAGCTTGACTTTACGCTCTTCAAAGCATCCTGAACCGGTCGGGATATAAACTACTTTATAGGAGCCGGCGTCCTGAACGGCGCCTCTTGGAACTGCCAGTACCCGGTGCTCGCCGACCATGATGTTCATGCGCGCGAACATCTTTGGCTTGAGTTTGAGAGCCGGATTGGCTACATCGGCTCTCACCAGCAAAGTGCGTGTTTCTTGATTGACCGAGTCAGCCACGTAATTGAGTTTCCCATGGAAGCTTTCGCCGGGAAAGCTATCGAGCTCAAGCACGATTGGCTGCCCTTCTTTGACTTTGGCAATATCCTTTTCATAGACATCGGCTTTGACCCAGACCCCGTGGAAATCGCCGATTGTAAACAGGCACTTGCTGGGATCGACAAGCTCGCCGACATTTATCGTGCGCTCGCTGACGACGCCGGTTTCCGGGGCCAGGACAGGCACATCCGGATCGATCTCGTGGCTTTTGAGAACTTTCTGGATCAAGACATCTGACAGCCCGAGTGTACGCAACTTTTGCTTTACCGGCTCAGTCAACAGCTTCATCCGCTCGGACGAAAGAGAAATGGTTGCCGTGCGCTTGTGCGTGAGAGTGTCGAGTGTTATCTTGTCTTTTTCAAACTGGGTGCGCGCTGCTTCAAATTCGGCTCGCGAGGCGATTTTTTCGTCGACAAGGCTCTTGGCGCGGTTGTATGTGCTTTCCGAAAGCTTTATCTGGGCTTGCGCCTGGCTGATGTCCGAGTCAATCTGCAAGAGATCCCGCTTCAAATCTGCGCGCACTTGGGCTTCATTCTGGAGAAGGTCCGCTTCGGCTTGCTCGATATCGTTGCTTCTTACTATCAAAAGAGGCTGTCCCTGGGCGACATGATCGCCGAGGATGGCTCTGACTTCGGTCACTCGCCCGGTAACTGGCGAATTGACGTGTGTGAGCAGATTGGCATTGGCCACTACCTCGCCGGTTGTTTTGACGCTGAAGTCGAGGGTCTGCAGACAGGCTGAAGCCAGCTTGAGCTTCAGGGCTTTTTGTGCCTCCGGAGCCAGATGGACAATGTTGGCTGTTGCCGGCCCGCGCACGGCAACCGGCGTTGTGGCATGCACTTGCCTGGATTCTTCCGAACAAGCGCAAAGCGATAGGCTGGTTGCCAGGGCTCCCAGCGTCAGAGCCAATCGTTCAACTTTTGATGATATTGCGATCATGGTCACCTGTATCCGCCTGTCGCTTCAATTATAGGCGCTCGGCTGCTGCCTTCTGCGTGCCGTAATTATGTGTTACGTGTCCGCCGCCAAAGATCAAGAAAAGCGCCGGGATGACGAGCAAGGTCAGCGCAGTGCTGCTGACCAGTCCGCCGACGATGACCACGGCCAGAGGTTGCTCCAGCTCGCGTCCGGTGCCCCCCAGAACTGCCAGAGGTAGCATTCCCAGAGCCGCCGTCAGAGCCGTCATCAGAACCGGGCAGACCCGGGCGATGGCGCCGGCGAAAATTGCCTGCCGGAAAGGCATGCCCTGATTCGCCAGCGCATTTATATTGGTGACCAGAAGCAGGCTGTTGCGTGTGGAGATGCCAAAGAGGCTGATGAAGCCGATCAAAGAGCCGATGCTCACCACGTTTCCCGTCAAGGCCACTGCCACAATTCCCCCGATTGTCGCCAGAGGTAGATTGCTGGCAACCAGAAAGGTGGATTTCCAGGATTTCAAGCCCTGCCTCAACAAAATGAAGATGCCTACAAAAGCCAGAAGGGCAGTGGAAAGAAGTCTTCGGCTCGCTTCGGCTTGTGCGGCATATTCGCCTGCATATACGACATAGTAACCTGCCGGTAGATCAATTTTTTGTATTTTTTCTCTGGCCAAATTGACGACGCTGACCACGTCTGCGTTGGAAGTATTTGCTTGTACGACAATCCTGCGCATGACGTTCTCGCGAATGATGGCATTGGGACTTTGAGAGAAAGAAATATCTGCAATCTGAGAAAGCGGGATCAAAAGACCGCCAGACGTGTCGACCAGAAGGTTCGAAATGAGATCTATATTGTGGCGTGATTCCTCGGACAGCCAGACCTTCAGGGCAAAGAGCTTTTGGTCCTCCAGAACCTGGGAAACAACAGCACCGTTCAATGCTGTCTCGAGATTGCGCGAGAGATCCTCGGCAGTTATCCCGTAACGAGCAGCTCGCTCGCGGTTGATTTTCACTGTTATCTCGTTTACCAGAACCTGTGATTCCGGGCGGACATCCACTGCTCCAGGGACGCTTCTGACAGTGGCGCTTACCTTTGCTGCAAGACTCCGCAATACAGCGAGATCCGGACCGAAGATTTTGATGGCTATTTGCGCTCTCGTGCCGCCCGACAGCACATCGTCCATGCGGTGTTCGATGAATGACCCGACATCGAAAGCGGCTCCTGGCAGGTCATCGAGATGATGCCTTATGTCGGATAGGATGGTCGTTAGACTCCTTCCTGCTTCTTTCAGCTCGACGTCGAATTCACTGAAATTGGGACCGCCTGCATCGTCGTCCAGTTCGGCGCGCCCGGCCCTTTGCCCGACGGACAGAATGTCTTTGTGGGCAAGCAGCCTTTGAGAAAGAGCCATTCCCATGCGCGTCGTGGTCTCGAGGCTGGCACCGGGCAGCCCGGTGGCTGTGATGATGATCGATTCTTCTCGGAACTTCGGCAGAAAGGACTGCCCCATCGAGGGCAGCAGGCTGACTGCACCGGCAAACAAAAGAATGGACGAGACGGTGACTACCTCCGGATGTGCCATGACCCTGGAGAGAACCCGGGCATAGAAAGCTTTGGATAAGGCCATGATCACAGGCTCCCGGTCAGGAACCCCCTTTCTTTTCGAAAGCAAAGTAGCGCACAGAGCCGGTGTCACTGTGAGCGCTGTAAGAAGGCTGGCCATCGTGGCCACGACATAGGCAAATCCCAGAGGAGTGAAGATGCGAGCTTCAGTGCCAGAGAGGCAGAAGACCGGCAGAAATACTAGAGCGACCACAAAAGTGGCATAGACAACAGACGAGCGCACTTCTTTGCAGGCGGCAAGAATGACGGTAAGAGGCGCTGCCCCGTCGCCGCGTGCTTTGCTCTCGCGCAGGCGTCTGAAGACGTTCTCCACGTCGACGATGGCGTCGTCGACTACTTCGCCGACGGCAATGGCCAGCCCGCCCAGAGTCATAGTGTTGATTGATCCGCCGGTGGCTTTGATAACAAGAATGGCCGAGAGCAATGACAGAGGTATGGCGGTAAGCGAGATCAACGCGCTGCGCCAGTTGAGCAAAAAGAAAAGCAGAACCAGGACGACCAGGGCGCCGCCCGTCCCAATAGCCGAGAGGACATTTGTTATCGAGCGCTCAATGAAATTTCCCTGGCGAAAGATAGTGACGAAGGTGATGCCTTCCGGCAGTCCTCTTTTCACTTCTTCCAGGGCAGCCTCTACGCGGCGCGTCACTAAGAGCGTGTCTACCCAGGGCTGCTTGCTCACGACGATTTCCACCCCGGGTTTGCCGTTGATGACTGCATCGCCGAATTTGAAAGCGGCCCCCACTTCTACCCTGGCTACATGCTTTATCAGAACAGGGATTCCTTGGCGGCAATCGACGACCGAATCGCCGATGTCGGCAAGATCGTATACTCTGGTTATGCCGCGGATTGGCAATTGTTTGTCCTGGCTGACCATCTGCCCGGCGGGCGCGACGGCATTGGCTTTTTCCACGGCCGATCGCACCTGATCGAGGGTGACACCAAAGGATTTGAGTTTCTGGGGGTCGACCAGAACGAGAAATTGCTTCTGCTCTCCGCCCATGACAAAAATCCTGGCTACGCCCGGGACTGCCAGAAGCCGGTTGCGTATGTTCCAGTCAGCAATCGTTCTCAATTCCAGCGGGCTGATCCGGTCGGAAAGAAGCCCGATCTTCAAGATGTCACCCACCGCCGACATCACAGGAAGCATGGTTGGCTCTTGCACGGTATGCGGCAGGCGCGGGATGACCAGCTGGATTTTCTCGTTGACGAGCTGTCTGTCCCGGTAAATATCTGAGCCGTAAGCAAAGATGACCGTAATGAGAGAAACTCCGGTTTGCGAAATCGACTTGACGAGAGTGACGCCAGGTGTGCCATTGATGGCTGCCTCCAGAGGGAAGCTGACCAGGGTCTCCACTTCTTGCGCCACCATGCCCGGCGCATCCGTCTCGATGATCACCTGCGGGGGGGCAAATTCTGGCAGAACGTCAATGCTCGAATCAGCCGAGAGCAAGCCGCCCCAGATGATGAGTACTACCGCCGCCACCACTACGACAAGGCGGTTTCTAGCTGACCAGTCAATCAGTCCGTTGAACATTTGCCCTAATCGTGAGGATTGTATTTGCCGCCAGCGCCTTGATCAGCCGGGTGTCTCGTTGAGGAACCTGTTTCGGCACTGGTTGAGCCGTCATGCCCGGGGGGAGCAAATTCCGGCTCTTTAAGATCATTCACAGTGAGATGCACCCCCTTGCCGCGTGACATGAAAACTGCACTGACTGCCAGCCCGAGCAAAAAGGCCGCGCAGATGACCACAAGACCGGTTTGCATGTTAAGGCTGAAAGTGCCGTTAGTCTTGCCGTGCTCGGCCTCGCCGGCATGCTCACCTTCGGTGGGCGAGGCAAAAGGAGCATTTCCTTCCTGGCTCTTGATCAGCTCGGCAGACAGTTGGAAGGCGCCGCGCACCACAATTCTATCTCCTGGTGCCAGCCCTTCTCTAACTTCGATCTGGTCGCCGAATGTGCGGCCTGTCCTTATGAAAAGCGGCAGGAAGCCGCCGGGCATTTCCTTGAAGACAAGCCAGTGTCCGCCTTTCTGTATTACGGCGTCATGAGGAAGGGTCATAACCGGGGTGGAATCCGATGTTTCCACACACAGCTCGGCAAACATATCTGGCTTGAGTCTTAATCCGGGATTGTCCAGCTCGGCGCGCACGGGTAAGGTTCGTGTCTGCGGGTCGACCTGTTGCCCGATGAATGTGAGCCTGCCAGTCACCGCCTGCCCGGACAGAGCATGAACATGCACCTCGACCGGTTCGCCGAGTCTCATGCGTGACATGTCATCTTCATAGACATTGGCTGTCGCCCAGACACGGCTCAAATCGGCTATGGTGAAAAGGTTGACGGTGGGGTCGATGCTTTGCCCCGGACTGGCATGAATTGCCGTGACCACTCCTGCTCTGGCGCAGAGTATTGGGACGCTTGTAAAAGTGGTCTGACGCTTGAGCATCTCTTCGACCCGGGTTTCGTCCATACCAAGCATGATCAGCCTCTGGCGCAAAGGTTGCTGCACCAGATTGATTTTCCCTTCCAGAGCTTTCAATGTAATCTCGCGGTTCTGCCTTGCTGTCTTCAGTCGCGTTTGAGCCAGCTCCAGCTCGTTTTGTGCCTGTAAAACATCTTTCTGGGCGGCAATGCGCTCTTCGATGAGCCGCAGGAAGCGTTTGTAACTCGACTCGCTCAAGTTAAGACGCGCTTCGGCTTGCCGTACTTCTTCATCGAGAGCCGTCTTCTGGCGGGCATACTCGCTTTCGGTATCAAGTTTGGACTGCAAAAGTTGGGCGGCAAGCTGGTTCATTTCCAGGCTGTCGAGCACGGCCAGCTCCTGTCCCTGTCTGGCAGCGTCGCCAGGAAATACGCATACTTTGGATATGCGTCCGGACAGAGGCGCGTGCTGCTCGAACTGCCGGCTTGGCAGGATTTCGATTTTGCCTGGGACCCGGATAACCATGGGCCTCGGTTTGCGCTCGATGGCTTTGACTTCAAGCCCGATGGCTGCCTTGCCCAGTACCGATAGCGGGATAAGGGAGCCGGCTGCTCCCGAAGGTTCCTCGTCATGAGAGCATACAGCCGATGGCGCGCTCAAAAGGAATGTGACCGCAAGGGCACAAAGAAGATGAGTGAGGCGCCTTCGGCTGTTGTTAAACAAAGCTCTGATTAGACCAGGATACATAGTCATTATAGGTTGCCTGCTCCGGGAATGCTGCTCCTTTGTCCGGCAAGCCAGGCAGCCAGACGGATTCCGGACAAATGGATGCGCTGTCAGCGGCTTCGGGCGGCAGTGGAGCGTTTGTCGGCGGCAGAGGATTCGTCGGACTCTTCATCGTCTGACTTGTCTTTGAGCCAGGACAAAAGACCTTCGAAGCCGTGTTTTTCCATCTGGTGCTGGAATCTGGTACTCAGCCTGCCGAGCAGGTCTTTGCCATTGACGTTGAGGCTGAGGACGACAAGCTCGTTGCCGCTTGGGTGCAGGCGCCAGATTACTGTGTCATCGTCTTTGCTGGTCGAAAGGAAAGTCTTGACATAGGTATCGCCGGCAGTGCTGGCTTCGCTGGCGAAAGAAAGTTTGCCTTTCAGGAAGGTCTTGTGCCAGCGCGGATAATAGCGCTGCTCGACGAGATTTCTGAAGCTGGCAGCGAGCTCCTTCTTCTGGTCCCGGCTAAGTTTGTCCCATTGACTTCGCGTTAAAGACAGCTCGGCCATGCCGGCGTAGTCGATATGTTTTGCTGCCGCATCGCATATATCGGCGTTTTTGCCCTTGTTCGACCAGGCGGAGAATAAGGTGACAAGCTCTTGCACGGTGTTTTTTCCCGTCTGAGCTGAAGCTGGTGTCAGAGCGCACACAAGCCCGGCCACGGCAATAAGCATGACGAGAATGAGGCAGCGGCTGCGCATGGTAAGAGGCTCCGGATCTAGTAAGTCACTGACATATCAAGCGCCAGCTCTGATTATAAAACAGCTTTGCGCCTGCCTAACAGCATAGCGGCTGCTCCCAGCCCGGCGCAACCCCAGCTGACGAGGATTGCCGCGTCGCGCAGGAAGTAGGCCGGCGTTCCAAGCATTATCCCCTTGAATGCATCAGCCGAGTAATACATCGGCAGGGCACGGGCCAGGGCTTGTTCCCAGGCAGGCATGGCTTCGACAGGGACGATGACTCCGCTGACGAACATCAGAGCCACCCCGAGAATGGAAATGGTCATTGTGTATATGCGAATTGTCCGAAGAAGGCAGGCGCCAGCCAACCCGATGCATGTAAAGCAGAATATTGAGAGGATCGTGAACCCCACTAACCCGGCAAAATTGTCGCCGATGTTGAATGAGGCAAGATGGCTGGTTATTATCAACGCCAGCCAGAGCACCATGGAAGCCTCGAGGATTACGGTCGAGGTCTTGGCAATGATGGCCGCCCTCACACCGTTTGGAGCAAGAGCGATTTGTTTGTAAGTCTTTTCCATCCATTCATATATCCAGGAAAAGCCAATGTTCATGGAAGCGAGCACATAGCAAAGATAGGCGGCCAGCCCTGGGGTTATATAGTCGCGTGCTGAGAAAGTCACAGGAAAGAGTGCGGCGGAATGCAGGGGCAGTGTCAATTCCCTGGCTTTTTGGGTGAGCACCGATAAAAGACCGAGGGCCATTTGCTGATCTATGAGTGGGTTGTGACCTTCAGTCCAGACAGTCACTTCGTCATCGAGAGGATCCTGCGATACGCTGGCTAGAACAGCAATACGCCCGAGGGCCAGATCCTTTTTTGCCTGAGAAATATCGGTGTAGTTGGAGACGACGAAACGCTTCGATTCTGTGAGGTGTCTGGACAGCTCGCTGACCTGTTCGGGATCATAGAGCCCGAAGGGGATGCTGTTGGATCCTGAAAGAGTGTTGCCGACAAGCCAGAGAATCAGAACTCCCAGCAAAATACTGGACAAAAAATAAAGGGGACGCCGGGTCCACTGTAAAATGTCCTTATAGGCGATGGCCAGAATTTGATGCATCTCAATCAGCCTCATCATCCAGATTAGCGCGCCCAGCCTGCACGGCCAGGAACACCTCTTCCAGGCTCGGCTCTGTGGTGGCGAATTTTGTGAAAGGTATGCCCTCCGCTTCCAGCCATTTGAGCACCAGAGTCAAGTATGAGGGCATGGTTTCCTTGCCGTGAGGCACGAAGGTGAGCGTATTGCGAAAGACGTCAAAATCGACCTGTGCTGGACACTTGTTCTTGAATCTGGCAATGGGTGCCCCGAGATCGCTGTTCGACAACTCTTTTGCCAGGCAGACGGTGATGGTGGAGATTGCCTTGATATGCTCTCTCAGCTCGTCGATGCTCCCTTCAATCACGAGCCGTCCTTGCCGGATGATGCCAATGCGATCGGCCAGCAATTCAGCCTCTTCGAGATAGTGCGTGGTGAGAAGTACGGTCACGCCGTGCATCTTCAGTTCTTTCAGCGCTTCCCAGATCTGCCTGCGCGACGCCGGGTCGAGTCCGACTGTCGGCTCGTCCATGAAGATTACTTTCGGGTCATGGATCATGGCGATGGCGATGGAGAGTTTGCGCTGCATGCCAGTGGAAAAATTACCGGCAAGATCGTGGGCGCGCTGCGCCAGTCCTGCACGCACAAGCAAAGCCTCGATCCGGTTGGCAGCTACACCACGGGGAATACCATAAAGATCGCTGATGAAAAGAAGGTTCTCATATGCGGTCAGCTCGCCGTAGATGGACACTTCCTGCGAAACCACTCCGAAGGCGCCTTTCGTTCGTTCACTTTGCTTGACGCCGTCGAAGCCGGAAATGAAAAACTGACCGCCGCTTGGATTGAGCAGGGTCGTGAGCATATTGATGGTCGTGGTTTTGCCGGCTCCGTTGTCTCCCAGCAAAGCATAGAGCTCGCCTGGATAGACGCTGAAACTCAAGTG
>JAHFBI010000029.1:24838-26087 GCA_023250095.1 Candidatus Melainabacteria bacterium | reverse complement strand
AAACGGCAAAGTACACGTGCGGGCCCCTTTCGTAAATGTCGATGTCAACGGCGATAAGACGGGAGTGAAAGTCGATGCGCCTTTTGCCAGGGTCGACACGACTGGCTCTGGTGCCGGGGTGAAAGTCGATGCGCCTTTTGCCAGGGTCGAGGCGACTGGCTCTGGTGCCGGAGTGAAAGTCGATGCGCCTTTTGCCAGGGTCGAGGCGGGCAAGACAAAGACGAATGTAAATGTGACAGCGCCTTTGAGCAATGTCGTAAGCGATGGAGAGCGGCAGTCGCCTAAGAATGCGCCTTCCGCCACTGGACAGACCAGTTCGGCAGGTAAAGCTCAACGCCCGGAGGGGGGCGGTGATCAAAGACAGAAGTGAGCTTTAAGCAGGATTCATCCGTAGTTGATCGTCTCTGAAAAGTTAGCCTGCCAGGGAACTGCCCGAACATTTGCGGAGTGGCAAAGTGCTGTGGGTGTGAGTTCAGGACTTATCCACAGTCGTTTGTCGGCGGAGCAAGAAGCAAGCGTATGTCAGCTGTGTTGGCAGGGCGACGGGCTGCATCCAGATCCGTGCAACAACCGATGAGTTTGTCGAGGGCAGGGTCCGTGTTTTCTTGCAGCAGGAGCGGGTGTGATGGCGTGAGCGGCTCAGGATCCTGCCCGGTCAAGAGATAGAAGAGCGTTGCGCCGAAGGCGTAGATATCGCTTTGCGGAGTAGGTTTACCGCGGAATTGCTCGGGCGGCAGGTAGGCGTGCTTGCCTACGACCGTGCCGGTGGTGGTCGATTCACGTTGTTGTGCCACGTTGAAGTCGATGAGTTTGAGCGTGCCCGAGTTGCTGAGAATCAGGTTATCGGGAGTGAAATCGCGATGTACCACCGGTGGTGAAAGGCTGTGCAGGTATTCGAGAATCGAGCACATTTGAAGAGCCAGCTTTCTGACGCGAACATCTGAGAGGGGGCCGCCAGTTGCCACAAGTGAGTGCAGCGATACCCCGTCGATGTGCTCCAGAACCAGGTAACCCCGGTGATCTTCAATGAAGAAATCCATGAGTTTAACCACCTGCGGGTGGTCCAGGCGTTGTAACATGCTTGCTTCGTGCTCGAATCTCTCCAGAGCCTGCCTGCGCGCGTTCTTGTCGACATAAACCGGAAGAATGAATTCTTTGAGTACTACCTGGCGCTCGGAGGTCGCTGACTCTTCTTGTCTGGCGGCTGCAGGATCATAGCTCACTTTCTGGCAGAGGTAAGCTACACCCT
>JAHFBI010000029.1:5832-24828 GCA_023250095.1 Candidatus Melainabacteria bacterium | reverse complement strand
CCGCCGATTCCGAGCTGACGGATGACGTTGTATTCTCCATGCTGTAGGATAGCGCCCGGCGAAAGCGGCGCAAGTCGCTCGCGTTTAGGCGGTGCAGACAGGGACTGCAGCCAGAGCTCAGTATAGCTTCGTTTTTGGGCCGGCATCAGAGCTTCCAGGAGTTCTGGATCGGCTTGCGCGGAGGGGGCGTATTCGTTGATGCATTTCAGCAGCCTTTGTCTGTCGTCTGATCTTGGGATTGCCCCGAGCTTCAAGCGCAGAGGTTTCGATTCTTTAGCCATCAGCTCGATGGACCATCTCTCAGGCACCGTCGAGCGCCGGGGCTTGAACAGTTTCACCTGCTCGACGGCCGACCAGCTCAAGGTTTTGTTTGGCAGCACAATGCCAGACAGCTTCTTGTAGAGCTTGAGACCATCTGCAGTAAGGCGCAGAGTATTTGGTTGTAGCACCATCCTTGCAATAGAAAATGACGAGACTGCGGTGATACCGAACAAGAAGGTTGCGGCAGCCGGATTTGTGACCAGGCGAAAGAAGACGTCGCCACCGGTGCTGAACCCGGTGCCCACGAAGTCCATGAGGAGTCTGAGCCAGTCGAGCCAGCGCGGGATAATCATAGGGTCGTTTGCTATCAAGTGGCGGACATAGAGGATGAAGAAAGGGGCTGTGGCAGCCAGGAACAACCCCATAGTCAGCAGCCACACCCGCCAGTAGTGCTTTTCATAGGAGATGACGATCTGGAAAAATTTGGAGATGTCTGCATATGGGCGGTAGCTGATTTCCTCGGAAGTGGATCGTCTTGTCCTTTTTGCCGGCAGTGGCTCATTTGCCCTGGCTTCAAGGAGTTTGACGGATCTTTGCAGCTTGCATTGCGGTGCCCTCTTTTCTATTGCCGACAGGAACTGACTGAGATCCCTCTGAGATAGCCCGGAGAGTGTCAACGTGACCATTCCCCCCGGTTTGAAATAAAGTTTCAGTATATCGGCGAAGGGCTCAGGGCTTCCCGGGCAGGTTTTCTTTCTGCCGAGTCTGGCTATTCTTAGATCGCTCCATCTCTTTGCTCCAGTCACGAAAGAGGGGAATATTATGTGTTCTTTTTCCAGGATGAGGCGATTGTCGGCTAGCAGGCAAGTGAAAATCGTTCCGATTACCCAGAGAAAAGCCATGCCGACAAGGGCAACTGTACCCATGGGCATGACAAAGGAGTGCCACGTCCCGAGCAAGCAAAGCAGCGCCACAGGCAGGCAAATACCCCATATGCCGGCGGTTCCTGCTGCAGCTGCTAGGAAACTTTCAGCGATCCAGCTGTGATAACGGATGACCGCTGTTTTGTCGTCCCTTGATCCTTTTGCCGTATCAGATGCATGAGAGGGAAGAGTTGCTGAGGGCGAAACAAGCTGTTCCGCCGGAAGCTCATCCCCGGTCAGATTTGCTTCGTCTGCTTGCTTCCAGGCAGAAGGGGGGTTCTTTTCCATTAATGTCTGCAAGAGATGTAACGGTTGACAGTTGACAGGGCATTTAGTCTCAGCTAATTTCAGTTCTTCCCAGAAACGGGGCGCGGTACTCAGGATGCAAGATTTCGACGTGGTCATAATCGGCGCCGGAGGGGCCGGCATGATGTGTGCCTTCAATGCCGGGCGCCGGAGGCGCAGCGTCGTCCTTCTCGATCACAACGTCAAAGTAGGGCGGAAGATCTTGATTTCAGGCGGCGGGCGTTGCAACTTCACCAATATCAACGCCGGACCGTCCAATTACGTCTCAGCCAACCCACACTTTTGCAAGTCGGCGCTGGCAGGGTATACGCCTGACGATTTTATCGCCCTGGTGGAAAGACACCGCATCAGATTCCACGAAAAGAAGCTCGGGCAGCTGTTCTGCAACGAGTCTTCCCAGCATATTGTCAATATGCTTGTCAGTGAATGCGAGCAGTCAGGTGCTGCGTTTCGCCTGGGGTGCCGGGTGCTGAAAATCGAAAAGGGAGACAGCTTCCATATTGCTACCGATAACGGCGACTATCGGTGCCGATCGCTGGTGATTGCCACCGGTGGATTGTCCATTCCCAGCATTGGAGCCAGCGGGTTTGGCTATCGGGTTGCCGAACAATTTGGCCTCAGCATTGTGAAAACCAGCCCGGCTCTGGTCGGTCTTAATTTCGGCGAAAAGGAATTGAAGGAGCTTGCTGAACTAGCCGGTGTCTCCATCGACAGCCAGGTCACTTGCCAGGGGGTGTCGTTTCGCGAGAACATATTGTTCACTCACACCGGGCTGAGTGGTCCGGCGATTTTGCAGGCGTCTCTCTACTGGAGCGCCGGGAACTCCATTTCGATAAATCTTGTGCCCGAGCAGGACCTCACCGAATGGCTGCTCCGCAAGAAGAGAGATGGGGCGTGTGCCGAGCTGAAAGTTCTTGTGGCTGATCTTTTGCCTAAGAGGTTCTCTGATAGCTTCTGCCGGCTTTACTTGCCGTCGCGCCCCGTGTCTGAGATTGCCGATAAGGCGCTTATGGAATTCGCAGGACGGATTCGGGACTGGCAAGTCAAGCCGGCTGGCACGGCAGGTTATGGCAAGGCCGAGGTGACACGCGGGGGTGTGGCTACGGATGACCTGGTCGCAAGGAGCCTCGAGGCAAGAAAAGTGCCAGGACTCTATTTCATCGGCGAGGTTGTCGATGTCACCGGGCAGTTGGGAGGGTACAACTTTCAATGGGCCTGGGCGTCAGGCTTCGCGGCTGCTCAATATGTTTGACTGACGGATCCGTGGGCTACTTTCGGTGACCACCGGCGGTGGCATCGCCAGTGGCAGGGGGAGTCTCCCCCCGGCAGTCGGCAGGTTAGAAATTTCAGATCTTGACACTGATAAATCCTAAAGTAATATCGAGTTATTACGGATTCATAAATAAACGCAGGAGGTGAAGACCTTGGCTGGTGTAACTTTGCGCACCGGTGGGCAATCTCAAGGCGCATATGCGCAAGAAAATGTCACTCCTGATGAAAACCTCTTACTAAAAAATGGCTCTCCGTCAGCCGAGTTGCCTAAATATGATGCGCGCCTGCTGGCACAAGTGCTGAAGCAGCCTCTGTCACATTCGCGCGGCAAGCCTGAGGAGATGAAAAAGGAACTCTCATTCGAGCTCCCCTATCATCTCGAAATCATGATCTATCCGGCGGCATTAGGCTTGCTGTGCCTTTTGTGGTGTTATGTGATTGCCTGGACTCATAAGGATGCGCCAGGTCTATCCACTCAGCCGGTGCCTGGGACTACCTCTGCCGGCCAGGCTTATTACTATTGCCCTGCCGGAGGCGTTCATCAGGTTCTCAGTAATCAGCGCCTGAGAACCACGGTCTCCCGATGATGCCACCATATCTTGCCTGGACGCACTGAGCCGCCGGACAGCCGCGACGCAGCTGTCCGGCGTTCTCCGCCGGGCACCATATATGGTGTCGTGACCGCTGCCTGGTCAAAGTCCCATGAAGTGGGACTGTCGTAGTTGAGACAAGTCCTTGATGTTTGTGTACGCTCGTTTATTTTAATTGGCTCGAGAATTGATGCACGAGGGCGCAGCGCACGAATAGCCTGTAGAATGTCGTTTGCATTCCTTGCGCCTGACACCGAGCTGGTATCACTTAAGCTGGCTTGAAAATAGAAGCCCGGTTGTGAGTCCGCGGTGACGGACCTGCGGTTTCCCGCTTGTAGCAAAGCGCCTGCACCAGAACGGGTATAAGGGCGATGAAAGGCGCGATCTGTAAGACAGACAGCGTTTAAAAGTGGTAAGCAGCGGGAAAGCTCTCATCAGAGTGATGATGCCCGGGAGACTCGCATGCGACTCTTGCCATTGAAATGCTTGTCAGTGCTGGGCAGCCTGCTTATTGTCTCAGGTAGCGCTCTTGCGCAGCCATCGGACAGCGGCGACCGGATGGATCAGATGCTCAACCAGGTAGACCAGCCCGGGTACTGGCAGTCCGCTCCAGCCAGCCAGGGCAATCAAGGACAGATCAATCGGCAGTATCAGGGCTCCGCACAGTGCCTCGGAGCTCCCTGGTCTGGCACCGGGCAGTATGCAGGTCGCAGCAGCGGGCAGTTTCCAGGTGGCAACGGGCAATATGTCGGTGGCAGCAATGGGCAGTTTCTGGGTGGCAACGGGCAATATGTCGGTGGCAGCAGCGGGCAGTTTCTGGGTGGCAACGGGCAGTATGCAGGTCGCAGCAATGGGCAGTTTCCAGGTGGCAACGGACAGTTTGTCGATAGAGGATCGTTGAGCGGAGGCTTTGGTGGCGGCGGCTTGTTGCGGACATTTTTCGGCGGTGGTGCGCCCCAGCAGCCTGTGAAGCCTCCAGAGAACCCTTTTGCGCCGAGAAATCTCTTGAAGGACTTCCTTGGTGGTGACACTTCCTCAAGTTCGACTGATCCACAGTCCCTTTATAACGCTCGCAGTAATCTGCAGGTGGCCAACGACCAGGCTGCTCAGGCAGAAGATGCAGCCAGCCGGGCGTCGTGGGGGCACAAAGATACGCGGCTCAACGCAGCTGCCGAGGCGCAGGATCATGCCAATGCAGCCAGGGGAGCGGCAGATCGCGCTACATCTGCGGCATACGGCAAATCTATGCCGGCAAACGATGCCGCCGCTCAAGCCAGGGATGCAGCAAACAGGGCTCAAGCAGCTGCCGATAGAGCTTCGTATAATGCCAGCCTCGCCAGCGATTAGTGGAAAACAGGCATGGTGAAGGATTGGAAAAGAAGGATGTGTCGCGACATTTTCTGATGCGGCTGCTGAGCGTACGCTGACCAGCCTTTTCTGCCGGCGTGGATTAGAGACAATTTCTCTGCGGCGAGTTAGTTTCTTTTCTTTTGACTTCTTGACGACGTTTTATAGAATCTGTGTAGGTTCTGGCGTTGATGGCAGCCTCGGGGAGGACGTAGCCATGAGTATTTGTGTGGAGAATTCAGGCGATCGCTCCGCCGAAAGGATGGAGCCCGAGGGAGATTCTCGGTGTCGTGGCTATAGCCTTCGGGAAATGCTGGAGTTCATGGACGGAGCGGAGGCGAGTTATTGGCTTGCCAGCCTGTATTGGGATAATTATGTGCTCTCTGGTGCACGACCTCTGCCGCCAATGCAGTTTCTCACGCGAGGAAACCCAGCTCCCGGAGTTGAATATCGACCTCCTGTGTTGCAACGTCCTGTCCGCAATTTTCTCTGGGTTCGGCGGCCGGTCCCACGGCGAGGCAGACTACCAGGGTTGAAACCATCCCATACCTTCTCAAAAACGAAGGCGGTTCCTGCCCTGGTAATGTTTGCTTCTTTTATTGCAGTGGCTATTCTGATTTCATTGTTCTGGCATTGAGCATAATTCGATTCATTGAATTGAATTGAATTGAATTGAAGCGGAATCGATCTGGAAGATAAGCCTGACGTGTCGGAGGCGTCAGTCCGGCTGAGTGTTTCCTTTGTGGTTGGATCTTCGTCGTTCGGCGATCAAGTGCGTTATACGGGGTGCCTCATCGCCGATATGGAATGAAAACACTTTCTCTTCGGCAGCGCGATCGGCTTTGGTGGCGCGCTGGCGCTGGCGCAGGTATTCTCCCCAGGTTTCCACAAGGAATGTCTCGACGTATCTTCTGGGATGGGACAGGTCACAGAAGAGGTGCCACTGGACGGCACCGTCACGCCGGCGATGGGTTTCCAGAGCCGTTACCGCCCGGGTGAATTCTAAAGATTGTCCCTCGTCGATCAAATACTCGATGTTTACCTGGATCGGTCCGTGATCTCGATGCGGCTCGAGAGAGACGACAGGGTCGGGACAGTAGGCAGAAGCTTGTACATCGAGCTTCTCGCAGACCGCAAGGTTATAGCGCGGCGAGAGCGCCATTCCGATGAGCAATCCGCCCGCGCTCAGAAGAAGAGCACACGGCATTCCCAGCCAGTTGGCAATAACACCCCAGAACAAACTGCCGATGGCCAGGCAGCCCTGGAAGACAAGCAAGTAGATGGCCACTGCCCTGGCGCGCACCCATGATGGGGCTGCCATGAGCAAACTGGCATTGAGTGCCGCGCAAGCAGTAATCCAACCGAGCCCTGCCGTGAACATGGCAGCCATTGCCGGCGCAAAATCTCGGACAAAAGCCAGGGCAATCGAGCTGGTAGCAAACAGCAAGGTTCCGCAGCCGGCGAGCCAGTTGAGCGAAATTCTCTGGCGAAGCCATGGCACTGCCGCCGCACCAGCTAAAGTACCGACACCGAAGACGCTGAGAAGCAGCCCGTATTCAATGGCGCATAGATGAAAATCCCGGCGGGCCAAAAGCGGAAGCAAGGCCCAGACGGCGCTGGCTGAGGCTACAAAGATGGCTGTGCGAGCCAGGACGGACTGGATGGCAGGTGAATGCCTGGTATATCTCAGTCCAGCTTTCATGGCGCCCATCACATTTTCAGAAGGACCCGCGGGCTGTCCAGGCTCGCGTTTCCAGCGGTAGACAGCCAGCAGAATGAAGAGCATCGAGAAGGCATTTAGGAGAAAGACCCAGCCTGGACCTGCCGCTGCGACAAGCAAGCCGCCAAGGGCGGCTCCCAGCCCGCGTGAAAGGTTGAATCCGGCAGCGCCCAGGGCGATTGCCGCCTCGAGCTGAGTGCGCGGCACAAGATCCGGGGCCAGGGCATTCCAGGCCGGTGCGTTCATGGCTGCGCCGATGCCTACGATCAAGATGACTGTAAGCAGCAGCCATGGTGTCATGACGCCTGAGAGAGTAAGAAGTCCAAGCCCGATGACGGAGAAGAACATCCAGAATTGCGACGAGAGCAAGAGCAGGCGGCGGTCGACAACGTCAGCGAGCGCCCCTGCCGGCAAAGACAGTAAGAAAAAGGGCAAATAGGTCGCAGTCTGCAACAATGAAACCATGATGGGCGATGGCGCCAGGGAGGTCATCAGCCAGGCGGCTGCTACATCCTGCATCCAGCCACCCAGGCAAGCAACCATGCTCGCTGCCCAGAGCATGCGGAAAACGGGCTGCCTGAGGGGAGCCCAGACGGATTGGCCTACCATTGTGTTACCGGTCATGCGATCTGCGCGGGTGGTTCGAGCTGTATATTATAAGGTCTATGTTCGGGCGAACACATAAGCCGGGCAGGTTATTTGCCCGATAGTTCATCGCCTTTCACTTGATGAGCGGCTTCCTTCAACCTGCTGAGCTTGCCGAGGTGCCTACTGCTTCTTTTGAGTAGCTTTATAGAGTTGTGCCAGCGGAATCTGTTTGTCAGGGGATAGCATGTCGCTGTCGGGGTCGTGAGAGTTGTCGATTGAGACTTTCCCGGTGGCGTGGTCGTAGCCTGTGACAACGACCACGTGCTCGTGATCTTTACCGTCGGGTTCTTTGCCATTGAGAATATTGTTCTGGACTTCGACTATCTTTGGCCAGGGCCCATGCATGAGTTGTGCTTGAAGATCCGCCTGCGAGTTGACAACGGCAATGCTTGCTCCGTGGATGTTGTGATCGCCATTGACGATGAAACGATTGTCTTCTGCTTTGCCTGTTATCTGGCGATAGATGTCTACAATGTCATTGGCAAAGAGCCCTGGGCTGCGGCTTTGCTCCTCGGAATGCCAGCTTCCGTCTGCTTGCTGCCGCCAGCGGTAGACACGTGAGCCGCTATCGTCGCGGCCGGTTGGTCTGACTTCCGCGTAATACATATTTCCCTTGGGCACAGCCTGTCCTTTTGCGTCGGTGGACTTGCGAGCCCAGCAGATGTTCGACAGGGTGACGTCGGATATCTTGCCTACAAGGGTGCGGCTGCTGCCTTTGGGCGGGAAGTCCTGCTCCTCTTTGCCGGACTTCAGGCTGTCGGGAGAAGGCGTGATTGTGGTACCGTCAACGGTGACAAACTTGCCGGTCGTGCCGATATCGGCGATGAGGCGAGCAAATTGTGAGGGCGTCTCCCTTTCCAGGCTGATTCTTATGTCAGTGACGCTGCATGTCGGGTGTTGACCTTGCGCGTCCTTTTCCGGGTTAGCCACGTGCCAGGCCAGTTGTTCGGCGATCTTTGCCCTTTCCCTGGACGTCATAGGTGTTTCACCTGTGGCATCGAGGAGTCGCGTTATTTGTTTGACGGTGTCCTGCTTCTCCTTTACGTCGATGTCTTGCCGCTTCTGGAGAGAATCTATATTCTCGATGAAGCAGATTTTGGCTGCGGCGTCGAGGTCGGCGTTTTGCGTAATCTTTTTTTCGATGTTCAGACCTGTGCTGATGTGTTCGGCCGCACCGCCTATTTTCTGCCGGATAACTCCACCGTCTGCGCTGAGGAAGGAGCACGTGCCTTTTCCGTCTACGACAACGTCTCCTGTGCGCTTCAAGCCGTCTAGAGCAGGTTTTCCGTCGGCAGCATAACGGATCCAGCTGCCGTCGGCTTGCTTTTGCAGAGTGACTGGCGTCTCAGTGCCTGTCTCTGTTATCTGGTTGATCTTGCCGTCGCAAGAGTAAGCGAAATCTCGGGTCTTCCCGTCGAGCACCACTTTCGTTATCTTGTCCTTCAAGGTTTCAACGTGCAGCTTCTCTTTCGGCTTTTCTTCAATCATCAGTCCGTTTGGCTTGCGTATGGTCACCTCGTTGTTCTTGTCGAGATCGGTAATTTCGTAACTGTCACGTATGATTTCAATATGGGCGTTCCATGCTGTCCCGTTGTTGTCTTTGTATTTGTTTTTCCCGGTGCGCTGCCATGTGCTCACATCGCCCTCGGCAGACCGTATCTCGATGGATTCGACCTCGTCGCCCTTATAAGTGAACTTGCGTATTTTGCCGTCTGCATACTTGATTTCGGAGGCTCTGCCGTCTTTAAAATCGACTTTCCACTTTTGTGCGTCATTAGAGAGAGTCTCGGAGCCGTCGGCGTGGGCGGCATACTTGCTCCCGTCCTGTCCGGCATATTTGAACGAGAATTCACCCTTGTCCGATAGGCAGACATCCTGGCGGCTCTGCCTTTCCAGAGTCTTCTTGTTCACCCATATGTCGCTATGACCTGATCCGTCAGCAGCCGCTTCTCTTGTCCAGATCTCTGTCTTCCCACCTCTTGTCTGGCTGACTTTTGTGATCGTCAATTTTCTGTCGCCGCCTCTAATATCGTCACAGGCAGCGATGGAGCCGTCCGGACATATTACTCTGGTATGCCCGTCCGTCCGTTCAATGATCGATTTGTTTGTGCTGTCGGTGATTCGCTCGGCAATGGTGCCGTCGAACTTGAAGACGAGGGACTTATCGGCGTCGGTGAAAGCTGGCTCGCCGGAAGGAAGGGGCTGCGGCGTGCCCATGATGCTCTTGCCGTCACTCGATTGCCAGGATCCTTGTGCCGACTTGTTGAAGATAAGAGGTGGCTGCCCTTTGATTGTGCGCGTGATTTCGCTTATCTGCCCTTGCTTGTCGCGGCTGTATTCGAAGGATGTGTTCCCGGCTCTGGCGCTGACTGCTTTGCCGTCTTTTATTTCGAGGACCGCGCCGTCTTTGCGCTCAATCAGTTCCCTGCCGCGCGGGTCTATTCTGTGAGTTTCACCTTTGTCATTGTCGCTCCATGTATAAACACCTGTCCGGTTGTCCACGCTAAAGCTGAAATTAGTGGGCTCGCCTTTCCAGTTCCACTTATTCTCTTTGAGCTGCCAGAGAGACTCTTCTTGGGACTCCTGCTTGACTCTGACCGATGTCAGCCGGCTCGACCCGTCGCCGTCCCGGGACCAGCCGAAGACACGGATGGTTGCGTCCTCGGCGACGAATTTTGTTATGTTTCCCCTTTCGTCAAAGGAAAGGGTTGCTTTGTTGGGGAGAGTCACCTCTTTTGAGCCGTCTAGTTTGTATAACTCCGTTGTCTCATCGGTATGAGCGATCCTGCGACTTATGCCATCGGCTGCCCCTGAAGGACAGATCGTATAGTCGCCACTGCCAGCATCGATCTCGATCTTTCCTTTCCAGTGACTTGTGCTAGCGCGCGCTGCCCATTCGTCAATATATTTGCCGTCTTGTTTCCGGCGGTCGAACCACTGGTTATCCCTTGTCTTGACGCTTGCTAGCTCAGTGCCGTCCCAGGTAAATTGCCTTGTCGTGCCGTCTGCGTATGTCAAAGAAGTGATCCTTCCCTGCTCGTCGCTGACAAGCCGGGAGCCATCGGTCTTTTCCTTGACCGTGGTCTTGTCTTTGAGCTTCAAAGTGAAGGAGAGATCTTCGTTTCGGCTGACGGATGTGACATCGGCGCCATAGTTGTTTTCTTGCTTCTTGCCCTGGCGGTCAAAGAGCGCCCATGATTCATCGTCTTGCTTCTTCCAGACAGCCCCGCCCGCTGCTGGCACGGACTGTGCCGGGGCTTCTCTGGCGAGGGATCTATCTTTGCTTTGTGTCGGGGCTTCTCTGGTGAGGGATCTATCTTTGCCTTGTGTCGGGGCTTCTTTAGCTGCGGAGTTATCTTTGCTTTGCGCCGGGGTTTGGCTGACCGGGGAGCTATCTTTGCCTTGTTTCGGGGCTCCGGCCCTGGTCTGTGCATTTTTGTCTTGCAAGCTGCCAGGTAGTGTCGTCCAGGCTGAAAAGGGCGGTGAGAGAAATTCCAGCTGATGTCCTGGAGCGTTTTTTAAGCTCGCCCAGGAGTTGAGTTCGGCAGCCGACCGGCTGGCGCGGAGCTTGAGCGGGGTGATGTCCAGAAAGAGTGTGTCAGAGCGGTTTCTTTGTTCGGCTTTGGGGATAGATCCCTCTGCCTGATTCAACGGAGTGTTGCGGTCACTGTGAGCGGTCTGCGGAAACTGTTTTCTTTCCTTAAGCTCAGATACTACCTCTGCAAAGATTGAGTCAGCGCCGGCCTGGTTTCGAGCGGCAGCTTCTGTGCGGCTTCTTTTGAGATCGTTGCGATCTTGGTCCAGACTCATGGTGGATCGGGTGTCTGTCGAGTATCTTGCCTCGGCGAAGTCCTGGCTGGGACCGTGCCGGAGCACTTTCCGGGAATCTTCCTGAGAATCTTTCTGAGATCCTGGCTTAGATCTTATTGCGCCTGGCATGGCTGTTGAATGTGCATTGGTCCAGCCGTTTACTGCGCAATTGCACACTCAACGATCCGCCGTCTCCGTCAGTCAACATTAATGCCAGGGGTGAGGCATCTCTCTGCAAAGCGGGAAAAATACAGTAAGTGGGCAATTGGATTCAGACGATGGCCAGCAAGGCAGGCAAAAAGAACGAAGTCGTTTGTTATGACAGCGTGTTCTGGGGATTCATTCTGTGGATTACCATGTTCTTTCTGCCGGTCTGGGGAGTTGTACTGCCACTTGGGTCGGTTCTCTGGTGCCTGGCGGCACCTCCCTGGTGGACCTGGCACCAGACTCTGCTGATGGCATGGCTCGTCGGACTGCCTTTTGTCACCGGTATTGCCCTGACAGTGAGCTTGAAGGACAATCGCATAATTCTTGGCAAAGATACTCTCTCCTTTCCCCTTTATGTGGCACAGTGGCGAAAATGGTCGGATCTCCGTCTGGTGAAATTGCGCAGACCGCGTTACAAAAGCTGGTTCGGGCGCTTTACCGGAGATGCCCTCGAGCTGTATTTTCGCGATGGCAGAATTGTCAGTCTTGTAATTAAGGGACTGTCAGGCGAGGGGCTGAAGACTTTGCTTGGCGCAATATCCTCTAACGCGCCTCAGTGCCGCATGCAGCTTGCAGTAAAGCGACTTGAGACAAAGGACGAAAGGGATTTTGCAAATGTTTCCGGCAAGGCTGCCCGGGTGAGTGTGGTTGAGATCAAATACAGCCCTTATCAGGGTGTTCGAAGCTTCATCAAATTCTTGATGACTTACGAGAAGTACTACTGGCGCGTCTGGCTGCCTACTATACTTCTGCCGATTATCCTGGCGGCGCCTTACATTGTTCTGGCTTGCGGTGCTTATGTCTTTCAGTGGAACATCGAGCAGAAGTTCTGGTCCATGCTTGACCCCTGGAATCACTTTCTGCAATTTCTGGCCAGCACCGTTGGTCGGGGATTTTTCGAGGGCTCGCAGCTCTTTTATAGCTTTGTGGTTCATCCAGCCGGAGCGGCTGTCCTCTTCGGCGTGACCGCCATTGCTTTTGTCGGTGCCGTCAGGATGATCAGGCAGCCAGGCATATTGCTGCTGGACAAGGACGGTCTGAGGCTCGGTCGCAAGATTCTTATCTGGCGGTCTAGCACCAAAGCCTTTGCCTGGGACGATCTCAAATCAGTGAAGTTCATCAAACCGAAAGGCTCTACAATGCCTGAGCGCTGGAACATAGGCTTTCTGACTTCTGGCAGCAAGGTCTTCCAGTTCAAACTGTCGGGAATTGGCGCCTCAGGCGACAGGCAGAGGCTGATTGCTGCTGTTGACCGCTTCAGTCCGTCTGCCACTTTCGATTCCGAGCTGCTGGAGACTTTGCTGCCGTCCCAGGAACGCAGCTATACCGAGCTCTGGCTGACATCGCTTTCCGCTCCACCCAAGCGCGAGCGGCTTTCTCCTTTGAACGAAGGCACAACACTTCAATCTGAGCGTTATCGCATCGTCCGGCAACTGGGTGTGGGCGGGCAGGGTGTCGCTTATCTGGCTCAGCTGCACAACTTTCTGCCTGGTAATAGAGAAGCAGGCAGAAATAATCCGGATGTCGTGCTGAAAGAGTTCATCCTGCCTGTGTACGTGGACAGGAATGTGCGCCGGCAGGCACTGGAGAGATTCGAGAATGAAGCGGCAATGTTGAAGCGCCTCGAGCACAAGCAAATCGTCAAGCTGCTTGATTTCTTTGTCGAGGACCATAGAGGCTATCTCGTGCTCGAGCACATCGATGGTGTATCTTTGCGGATGCTGGTCGAAAGGGAAGGTCCGCCGACCAGTAAGCAGGTGGCAGAGCTGGCCAGGCAGATGTGCGATATTCTTCAATATCTCCATTCTCTGTCACCACCAGTAGTGCATCGCGATTTTACGCCTGACAATCTCATTCTCGGGCGCGATGGAGTCCTGAAACTCATCGACTTCAATGTCGCGCAGCAACGCGAGTCCACCACGACTGGAACAGTGGTTGGTAAGCACGCGTATTTGCCTCCGGAGCAATTCCGCGGCAAGCCGACTCCGCAAAGTGACATGTACGCCTTTGGCGCCACCCTCTTTTATCTGCTTACCGGTCAAGATCCCGAGCCGCTTACGAAATCTCATCCTTTGCTCTACCGCCAGGATACCAGCACCGTACTCGAAGAGATTGTTTCGTCCTGCACTGAGCTGGATCAGGTGAAACGCACTGGAAATGCAGCTACCGTCAGAGAAATGCTCGACGAAGATGACGCACTGAAACTGGAGGAGATGGAAAGCACGGGTGAAAGCCATGTGCGGACAGAGGTGCCAAGTGACGGGGCTTCCAACGAGCGCGATGAGTCGGCGGGCAAGGAAGGTGATTTGTCTTCCAAAGAAAAGGTGATGGCTGGAAAAGATGAAACCGAGTGGGCGGTGGAAGCCTGATGGCCGATCTGGAAATTATCGTTCGCTACAAGAGCGTGCCAGCCCGCGTGGTGCTGGGCTTGATTGTGCTGTCCTTGCCCGTGTGGGGAATTATCGTTCCGGGCATTCTCGTATTAGGCTTCTTCATGGTTCTGAGCAATTTCGACTCCTTTTTGAGAGGACTGGACCACTGGGATATAGTGCTGAAAGTGGTGTTGGGGCTTCTCGCCATGCCTTGTTTCGGTGTCCTTTCCACACTGGCATTTGCCGACAACAGAATCATTGCCAGCAAAGCCGGAGTCTCGTTTCCGATTTTTCTCCTGCCTCTGTTTTCTTTCCGGCGGCAGTTTCCCTGGTCGGAGGTAAAGCGCTTGCAATTGCTCGAAATAGGCAATCCGGAGCAGGAGAACAAAAATCTTGTGTTTCACTTGAGCGGGCACAAGTCCATCCGCCTGCTTCTGTCCGGGCTGCCTGCCGATGGGGTCGAGCAGTTGCTTCTCTCCGCCGAACTCTGGGGCGGCGATTGCCAGAAGGACGTTGCTGTGCTGGAGTTGCACCGCAGCTTGCAGGACAAAGCCTCCCTCAGCGATCATTTGAGCTACACGGCCATGTGGGAGGAGGAGTTGAGCCGGCGATTTTCCTCCACTTCGTTCATGCCTCTGGAGCCGGGACACAGCCTGCAAAACGGACACCTCTCGGTTGTAAGGCAACTGGCGTTCGGCGGACTGTCAGCTATCTATCTGGTGCAACGTAACAATAAAGAGCTGTTCGTTTTGAAGGAAGCTGTTGTCCCAGGCGGCGCTGATGACACGGTGAAGCAGAAGGCTGCCGAATTGTTCGAGCGGGAGGCCCATCTGCTCAGGAAGCTGGAACACCCCTACATCGCCCGGGTGCTGGATCATTTTGTGGAAAGCGGACGCAATTATCTTTTGCTCGATTATGTCAACGGGCAGGATCTCAGACAGCTCGTCAAACAGCACGGTCCCCAGCCTGAGTCCTCTGTGATCAAATGGGGGGTGGAGATTGCCAGGATTCTTGTTTATCTGCATGGGCAGAATCCTCCCATCATCCACAGGGATCTCACCCCAGATAATCTTGTTTTGCGCGAGTCCGGCACAGTGACGCTCATCGATTTCGGAGCAGCCAATGAATTTGTCGGCACCGCCACCGGTACTCTCGTCGGTAAACAGGCTTATATCTCGCCTGAGCAATTTCGAGGCAAGGCTGTCGTCCAGAGCGATATTTATGCTCTTGGCTGTACGCTCTTCTTTCTTGTTACCGGTCAAGATCCAGAAGCTCTGTCCACATCCAAGGCAAGCCTGGTGCATGAGCAAGTGTCCCAGGGTCTCGATCTCTTAATTGCCGATTGCACAGCAATGGAAGCAGGGGAAAGAATTGGCTCAGCCCAGGAAGTGGTGCTCAGGCTCGAAGCGCTGGCTCCTGAGCCTGCCGGCTCGGTAAAAGTGTCAGACTGAGGCGGTGCCGGTAGTCAAGGTTGGCGGTTTTCCGTCCGGATAATCAGCAAGCGCGACTGATGATGTTCGCTTCACATGTCTTGTAGCCTGCGGTCTACAGAAGGGCTATTTATAGCGCATCCGGTGGATGTTAGGCAGTGCCTGACAATTTATAATTAACAGTTGCACGGGGGTGTGGGAGTGGTCGCTTGTTACTAGTAATTGAAGACAATGAAATCCAGAGGCGCCGCCTGACGCGCAGGCTGGCTCTGTCGGGGTTCCTTTCTCATGCTGTCTCTCACGGACCCGAGGTTGTGGACTGTCTTTCGCGAGGCATTTACCGGCTTGTGTTGCTCGATGTCAGCACTCCTGGGCTGAAAGGTCTCAAGACAACAAAGCAGATAAGGGAGTCTCAGCAAGCTGGATTGACCCCTCCTGTGCCAATTATTGCCATGACCAGCCTGGTGGACAGGGAACTGATCATGCAAGCCGGGGTCAGCGACTGCATTGACGATCCAATCGTGGTCGAACAGGTGACCGCGGCCATAGAACGCTGGCTGTCGCCGGGTACCTCCAGTAGCGCGTTTGAGCACCTGGTCCCGAATTTGGGACGGGCCATCAAAGATCTGCGCCTGAGGCGCGGTCTTACGGCCTCTGAGCTGTCGAGAATCAGCGGGGTTGCCGAAGAAAAGATTGTCCTTATAGAAAGCGGCAAGGACGAGATTCTTTCGGTTGTCACTTTGATCAAGCTTGCCGAAGGGCTGTGCATTCCAGTCTCGGAGCTGGTCGAGGTCGCCGAACGGGAAATTGCGCTTGACTGATGATTGACCGCACCGCTGCCGCTGAATGCAGATAAAGAGAAGGGAGTAAGACCGGGCATTGCCGCCGGTCACACCTGTGGGCAACGGATCATTTGAATAAGGGGGACTAGTCGTTGACGGAGAGCACCAGCTGTGGTGTCGGGATGTGATGCTCGGCTGTGATTGGGACGATGGCCGTGCCGACAACGAAGAATTCAATTACATGGGAACTCCAGCCGTAATTGCCTTCGTGTATGTCGACGCCGACGATACCCTGAGCCTTGACGTGCTCGGCTTCCTTCTGCATGCGCTCCATAGCCAGCTCCCGGGCGTCATATAATGCCTGGGTGAAGTTGACCATCTCGACGTTCTGCCCGACGTTCTTGAACCACTGACCGAAAGTCTGGTGCGCCACATGATAGACGCAGTTGCCCATCACCATGCCGACCGGGCGGTAGCCTGCTTTGAGCAAGGTCCAGAAGTCCTGTCCGGAGAGATCGCTGGTAAAAGGCTTCTGGTTGACTCGCCAGTCCGCTCCTTTGCCGTCGCTCCGATATACCGCCGTTCCAAGCGCAACGAATTCCGCCAGATCGGAATTCCATTCAAGGTGTTTCACTTTCAGACGCACGCCGATGACGCCGTCGGCGCCGAGTTCGTCCGCTTCTTCCTCCATGCGAGTCATCGCCAGCTCGCGAGCATGGTAGAGGGCTTGAGTGAGCACCTGCATTTCCTCGTTCTTTGTCCAGCGCGATTGCTGATAGCCGACGTGGTAGATCGAGCTGCCCACAACCATCCCGGCAGGCTCAAATCCAGCTTCTTTCACGAGGAGGAACTCGTTCACGGTAAGATCGCTGGTAAAGAGAGTGCGCTGGCTGCCGGTACCCCGCATCTCCTGCAATCTTTCGTGTGCATGAGCTGGCAAATCGCTTTTTACTGGGTTGTCTGGCATTTGTTATTCTCCTGGCGATCATCTCTGGCTGTCATATTCTGGACAATGTTCTATCTATCGTTTTCAGTCTCAGTTTCCACTCTCAATTCAAAATGTCATTTTCTGGTCTTAGTTTGCAGTCTGCGCTCTGGCCTGAATTTCTGCTGTTCGCGTCTTGACCTGTCTTGTCTTTCTTGTTTCAAACTTCGGCTGCATCCTCATCTTCAACTCATTCTTCCTGGACTACAAGTTCGCTCGTTTTGCCGGAGGCAAGGTCATAGATAAGCAAAGGCGATTGCCGCGGTGATCTGGTCGGCAGCCTGTCTTTTTCAACTGCTGTTCCCAGAGCGGCAAAGTGAACGAGAACGTCATGGTAGGTTACGTCGTTGACTTCATACTCTACGTCTTCGAGCCGCTGATCGATGGACATGCCGACGGCTCCTTCGGCCTTGTGCAGGCGGATGTCGTTTACCAGCCGTCCCATGGCTCTTTCTCTTGCTTCGTAAAAGCCTTGCGTGTAAAGCGTGATTTCCCGGTTGGCGAGATTGTTGCCACCCCACCAGTTATACATTGTCTTTCTTGTTTGCGGGTCGGTGTAGATGTAGTATGAGCAAATGCCGAAGGCAAGCCCTCTTGGCCAATAGCCTGCCTGGTGCAATTGCCAGAATTCCTGCCCGCTCAAATTGCTGGTGAAGGGCTCCTCGCCCGCCGGTCGCCCGGGCACCTGAATAGCTGTGCCCAGTGCAGTGAATTCTACCAGCTGCGAACTCCAGTCATAGTTGCGCATCGTCAGCTCGACACTTATGACTCCTGTTGCGCCCAGCACTTCCGCTTCCATTTGCATGCGCTGAACCGCCATTTGCCGGGCATACAAGTGTGCTTGCGTGACCGAGGTGAGTTCTCCCGTTCGCCTTCCCGAATTGAACATGCCAAAAAGGCTGATGCTGACGAAAGCCGAGCCCATAACCTGGGAAAGAGTCTTGTATCCAGCTTCTCGGCTCAAGAGATATTCACGCGAAGTGAGATCGCTTGTGAAAAAACTGTCGCCCAGCTTGGCTTGATTCTCCAGACGATGGCGAGCTATAGCCGGGAGTTGTCCGGATTCCAACGCTTTGACAGCGGCCTCTTGTATCTGCCGTGTCAGCTTCTCGTGCTCGGTTTCTTTGCGCCAGAAGGGCATGATTTCTCCTAAGGCATGAGGAATTTATTGAGTGCCTGACGGGCTTCTCTGTTTCGATTAGCCAGCTCGGATAGCTGGCTGGCGACATTGTTGATCCATTGATCCAGCTGGATCTCGGCCGTCTTCAAGACAACGCCGCGCACCACTTTCATTTCTCTGGCCGTAAAAGAGCCGTGCCTTCCGCGCGTGATCTGATATTGAAAATCATCGAAGCGAACTAGGAGCTCCTTTACGGGTTTGTCCTTGGAAAGTATCCAGCCTCCCCTGGTGACTTCGGTGCTTTGCGGCAAGGCAGCCTGGAGCTTTTGGGCGAGAAATTCCAGCAAGTCCCCGGCTTCCTTATTCTCCATCTTCAGCGCGGCAGCCAGTACGTCGACCTGGAGCGCTTGATCGAGATCGTCTTGCATGTGAAATCCTTTCCATCCGGGAGTGTAGGATATAGCCCACTGACAACATTGAACTTGAGCGATGCTGTCACTGCATATCATACCGTTGATGGGCTTCTATGCCTTACTTTCAATTGGAGCGCAGTTTGCGCACCAACTTGAAGAGAGGTTGCGCCTGAGCATGCTTGTCTTGAGCGATATAGGATGCGGCCAGCCCCTCGACGCGAGCTGCCAGCTGTATGTGCTGTTTGTCCTGGTCCGCTTGCTTGAGGGCAACCATAAACATTCGCCGGGCCTCGAAAAGGTTGTTGGCGGCATAAGCTTTTTCTGCCGCCTCGTAATATGTCTGCCAGCTGCCTTCTTGTGCCAGTGCCACCTGACACGAGAAGACAAGGGACAGCAGCGTGAAAAGAATGAGATGTAGAGAGCGTTTCAGCAAGACCGTTTCTCCCTGGCGCACAAAGACTTTATGCCCGGGAAAATCTGCGACAACACATTTCCGGAAGAGAATCTTTCTTATTTTACGGAGGCGCTTGACGACTGGTTTTCAAGCTGTACCTGGCACTTTGTTTGTTGCGGTGCCTGGCATCGACTTAAGCTATAGCGGGAGGTTGCTGCGCCACCAGGCAGATGGACGCTGAGGGCTTTGTGCTAGAGGCGCTTCATGATGCCCATGGCGCGGTCTTCAAGCTTCTTGGCTTCTGCATCGCGTTGTACCAGGCGCAAAAGTTTGGCGTAGTTCTCCAGGATGACCAGTTCATCTTTGTGTAGCGGACCAAGGGCCTTCTGCCTGACTTCCAGGGCTCGCTTGTAAAA
>JAHFBI010000029.1:0-5822 GCA_023250095.1 Candidatus Melainabacteria bacterium | reverse complement strand
CAGGCAGTGGCCACGCGATTGTCAAATGAGCCGAATTTCTCCGCTTCCGCCAAAGCCAGCTGGAAGAGATTTTCCGCCTCAACATGCTTGCCCTGCGCCATTGCTTGTTGGGCTCCGATATTGTAACGCTCAAACATCTTCGACCTCCTTCCGGAAGCCCCAATTATAAGGCTAGCGGGGACCGGCAGAGTCAAAGGGAAATTCCATGAGAACATTGCCGACAATTACTTTCAGTCTGGCTTTGTCGAAGCGCTCGCGCTGGAAATAGACGAAACCCGTGCGTGAGTCGCCAGGGTCGATGAAGGTGGGAAGCATTTCGATGGAGCTGGTGCTGAGGAAGTCGGCAGAGTCGTAAGATGGTGCGCTTTCATCTTTTCCATAGAGGAATTGCTCGCGTGTGACCACCGGCGTGGCCGTTCTGGCTAGAGCTTCCCAGTGCCCGTAAGGACCGAATATGTTATTGCCGAAGAAATTGTCTGGATCGAGAACACCGGCTTGCAAGTAGCCAGGAATGCGCCTCGTCTTTTCAATATGGTTGAGCCAGCGCCTTCTCCAGGTCAGAGCCGTGATATGCAGCTCTTCCAGTGGTATGTCCAGGGTGGCGGGATCGATATATTTGAAAGGTTTGGCATGTGGTGCTAGCTGCTCGAGCAGGACCGGGCCGACGCCTAGCTCGATGCGGCTCTTTGAACAATTTGCCAGGGAGATGATGGCAACAAGGAGATTTTCACTGCGAACGATGGTGGTTGCTACCCGGAGCCCGGCAGCCGTCGAGTATTTGAGCGGGTATTCCGGATCGAATACCTGGCGCGCCCGCGGATTACCATCCTCCCAGCGAACTTTGACCGGACCTTTGTGCGCAGCCGATAAATCGAAGCGTGTGGCTCTGTCTCTGATGGCAAAGCATTGAGCAAGCAAGGATGTGCTCTCGGCATTCCTGCCGAGGCTGTGAAGAGTCAAACCAAGATCATAAAGAGCGTCGGCAAGGTCCATCTGCTCGTATCCAGGAGCTGTCTCCAGAATGGAGATGGCTTTTCTGTATAGCGGTAGCGCTTCTTCTTCGAGACCCTGTCCGGCAAGTGAGAGGGCGAGCCCCTTCAAGCTTTCTGCGGTGTCATGGTGGTTGGACGGAAGCAACGCCTGGCGAATTGCCAGGGCTTTGCGGCATAATGGCTCTGAGCGATCAAATCTGCCCTGGTGCACAAGGGCCAGAGCCAGTCCCTGGGCGGCGGCAGCAGTTTCTAGCGAGTTTGCGCCCGTGAGGCAGCGCGCTCTGAGCAGGCAATCATTGAAGATGCGCTCGGCCTCCACATGCCTGTCTTCAGCGTCGAGCGCCTGTCCGAAAGCAAGCCGGCTGGACAACATGGTTATGTCGTCACGGCCATGCTTCCTTAGCTCGGCAATTGCTGCTGTCAGCTTTTTTTCGGCGGGCACATAAAGCCTGTGTTCAAGGGCTTTCATGCCGCTGTCATAATATTTCTGCCAGACTGATTTTTCCACAGAGCCCCTGAGCAGGTCGGGGACTGACAGGGCTGAAATTTGTTTGAGCCTTTCTGCAGGCGGCACTGCCGAACTACTGTCTCCTTCGTCGCATTGAGCGGGTGACAGACAGTTGAGAGTCAGCCCGAGGACCAGTGACAGTCCAATTACAGTGCGAAGGACCATGATGCTTAACCAATTGCGTCTTCTCCCTCAAAGTAACACAAAGCCTGGAGCCTTTTCCTGAATGGTCGGGACAATTGTCATTATGGAGGGATAATTAATGCATTAAGCGGGACTAAACAGAAGATCCGCCTGCATTTTTTTTGCAGTTCTGTTTGGCGAGATAAGCCCTCTCCAGCTGAGCCGGATCGATTTCGGCGTTGGACAGGCAGGCATCGAAGAACCAGGTTCCGCTTAAGTTGGCGCCGCTGAGGTCGGCACTTGTCAGATCTGCTCCATCCAGAGCCGACTCTGAAAGGTTGGCGCCGCTGAGGTTTGCTTCTGTCAAGTCGGCCCCGGTCAGTCTGGCTCCGCTGAGGTTGGCGCGGGCGAAGTTGGTCTGCTTGAGATCGAGCCCTTGCAAGTCTGCGCCGGATAGGTCTGTGGCGCTTAGATTGACTCCTTTTAGGCAAAGTCCCTTCATGTTCCAGCCGCTCATGTTCCAGCCGCTGAAGTCCCACGACCTGAGATCAACTCCTTGCAAGTCGGCGGCATCAATTCCAATTGCCGAGAGATTGGCGCCGCGTACATTAGCTTCTATCAGATTTGCTCCGCGCAAGTTGGCGCCGGTCAGGTTGGCACCAGTCAGCTTGCACCCTTCCAGGTTCGCGCCGCGCAGATCTGCGTGCGCCAGGTTGGCGCCTGTGGCATCTGCTCCGGAGAGGTTGGCAGCGTCGAGATCCGAGCCGGCGAAGACGGACCCGTGGAGATTGGCGCCGGAGAGTCTGGTACCGACAAGCAGGGCGGCTGTGAAAATCGCCCCCCGGAGATTGGCATTGGAAAGGTCGGTGTTGCTCAGATCGCAGCCAGTCAGGTTGGCTGCCGAGAGATCGACACCGCTCAGGATAGCGCCATGCAACCTGACTGCCATGAGAGGAAGTCCGTTGAAGACGGCTTCGGAGCAATCGGCAAAACTGAGGTCGAGATTGTCGACTGTTGCCTCACTGAAATTGGCACGACAAGCCCGGGCGCCCTTGAGGATGGCATTGGACAGATTTGCCTTGCGCAAACTGGATCTGCTTAAATCCGCCCCGCTCAAATCCGCTGCGCTCAGGTCAGCCGATTCCAGCATGGCGTCATGCAGGAGGGCACCATTCAAACAGGCTTCTTTCAAACAGGCGCTCGTCAGGTCGCAGCGCTTCAACTGGGCGCCAGCGAGATTTGCCCGACTTAATTTGGCAAGGCGGAGGATGCAACGGTTAAAGTCAATTCCGTTGAGCTCGGCAGCGGACAGGTCTATTCCGCTTAAATTGGGACTGGTCCGTGGATTGTTTTTTCGCCACTGGTTGAAGCCCTGGGCACCCTGCTTGAGCTGGTTGAGGTAATTCCTGGCTGACATGAATGTGGACCCGTCCTCAAAGCCGGTTGCTTCTTAATCTACCCATCCCTTAAGACGAACAATCACAGGGCAAGTCCATCCGTACAGAATTCTCTTCACGGATTGCTGCCACTGCCTGTGCCGCTACTGCTGCTGCCACTACCACTACCACTGCCTGTGCCGCTACTGCTGCTGCTACTGCTACTGCTACTGCTACTGCTGCTGCTACTGCTGCTGCTGCTGCTGCTGCTGCTACTGCTATTGCTATTGCTACTGCTACTGCTGCTACTGCCACTACTACTGCTTGTGCTGGCACCGCCGCCGGTGCGAAGGTGTTTCGCTCCGTAATGCCAACGGGCGAAGGACCAGCCTATGAGGTAGAGAGTCAATCCGCCAAGACCAGGATCGAGACAGTTGAAAAGAAATGCAGTCCCGGCTACAACCGCCAGACAGATCGAGCACAGCAAAGTTTGGTCCCAGTCGGCAAATGGTGGCAGGGACAAAGACCTGCCGGCTGCCCCTCCGGAAGTTGACAAAGCCGCCTGCATGCTTCTAAGGGGGACAGGCAAATTGTAAGCGTTGAATTCCTCCGGCAAGGTGGCGTTGATATTAAGGAATGGAATTTCTGCAGGCGGTCTTTCCAGAAATGCCCGCAGAACGCTGGCGCGGTACCGGACGTCCTGATTAAAATGGTGCTCGAGCAAGACAAATATCTTGGAAAGATGCGGTGCTTTGAAATCCGAGCTGGCAAAAAGCAGCCTGCCATTGCCTGCCCCAGTCAGCTTCCAGAGCCCGGGCTGTCCGGCAAGACAGAGAAGAGACGTGTCGATCACCCAGGCAGGAAAGTTGTCCATAAAGGCTCCGTACATGTTTTCGGTCTGGTCCGGGTGCCGGAGGTGTTCGCTGCTCAGATAAGCACAGCCCTCCGGCGAAAGAGATGGCACGAACATGGCGTCCAGATCCACGAGTTTCATATGCCCGCCGTCCACCAGAATGTTCGATGGCTCAAGGTCTCCATGAGCTACGCCAGCGTCACGCAATGCTTCCATGAGCTGCCTCAATTCTTTTGCCAGGGCAAGAAAGCCGGGGATGAAGTTGAGACTGGTGGGATGCTTGGGTATGTAGCTGTCCAAGAAAATGTCCAGATGGACACCTTGTACCCATTCCATTTTCAAAATCGGATACCAGGCGTCTTGCACTTTGATACCGTCTTCGAGGTACCGGAAATCAACGATGTATTTCTTCAAGGCAGTCGTGAGCGGATGGTTGCCCTGGAGATAGGCGGAAATGTGCGCATAGCGCTTGCTGCGCTCGGGGTCCCTCTGTAGGAAACACTTGATTGCCATGTCGCCTGCTTCGGTGTGGATGCGATAAACAGCCCCTTGTTTGCCGACCTGTGGGCGGATTGCGCCGCGGTCCAGCGCTAGCGTGCCCCTTTTGAGTTGGGGGTCGAGGAAGCACTTGTTGGGATTGGACACGGCCAGGGTGAAATAGTCCAGCCCTGGCCAGCCGCTGTTTGTCGGTAGCGAGGCTGCCTTCTCGGCGGCTTTCTGCGAATGCAGCCAGTCAGGCAGATTGGAGGAGAGCGGGTAGAAGCTGTCTGGGTGGATTCTGGTCAGAGCTGGCAAGTTGGAAGGCTCTTCCGGTGGATCGCTGAGATAAGGGATGTCCTCCGGGGCACGCGACAAAAGTCCACGCAACTGGCGTGCGCTGCTTCTTATCTCTCTTGAAGAATGGCTTTCCAGCAAGGCAAAGGTTCCCGAGGCAAGAGGTTGCTTGAAATCAGACTCCCGGAACAGAAGGCACTCGTCACCTCCGGCCAGCTGTGCCAGAAGCGTCGGGTCAATGCTCAGACACTGCAATGATGTATGGATCACCCATGCGGAAAAATTATCCAGATACGGTCCAAAGTGCATACGCCCGCGCTCGGGGTGTTGATAGTTGCGGTGCCCGATTTCGTTGCTCGCCCAGCCGGACAGCGCGGGGACATACATGCCGTCGTAGTCCACAAGCCGGAAATCATCGTCGACCAGCATAATGTTGCCGTGTTGCAGGTCACCGTGTGCGATACCAGCACCCTGGAGCTGCCCTGCCATCACGGCAAAGCGTGCAGCGACATGGTGCATGCACTGCCTGTCATATACTCGTTGTCGGAGGAAAGAATCCAGGCTCTGCCCTTGCACCCACTCCATCTTCAGGATTGGATACCATTGTCCTTTTACATTAATGCCTTTCGGGAGAAAGTCAAAGCTGACAGTGTATATGAGCTCGTCGTTCATGATGTATCTGCTGAGATGCCCGTAACGAGTCTCTTGGTCTTGCAGATTGTGCAGAAAACAACGGACTGCCCAGTCGCGCTGACCGCAAGCGATCCGGTAAACACTGGCGAAAGAGCCTGTAATCGGGCGGGGCAGCCCGAGCTTGTTGACCTCTGGTGTGCCTTCTTGCAATTCCGCATCGGCAAAGCAATGACCGGGATTCTGGATAGCTTCGTTATAGTCCTGTGGGGTCGGCCAGCTCATTTGTTTTCGGTGAACGTAAGTGCCTTTGGACAGGCGCAGTGGGCGGAGATCAAAATCAGGAGGGCTGCTTGCTAAGCTCTTGTATCGTTGATTCTATCCTGTGGAGTTCGACATCGGTTCCGCCAAGGCGTCCGGCGATGCCGGCAAACTGCCTGAGCAGAGGTACCGGCTGTGGTAAGCATGGTGCAGCAGCACAGATGGTCTGAGCCATGTATCCGACCTCGGATGCCGGGAGCGCTCCTTGCTTCAACGTTTCCAGATGCTTCAAGGCTTCCAGGTAT
>JAHFBI010000028.1:22698-26284 GCA_023250095.1 Candidatus Melainabacteria bacterium | reverse complement strand
TAAAACTGAAAATAGATGAAACGTGGAGACTTATCGGGCGAGAAAGTGAGTATGACGAACATGAGCATCAAGCACCAGGCAGCCCGAGCCAGGCGCGGTACACGGCAGCTCCAGCCTTTCCTGTCGATATATCCCATAGCCAGATGCGCCGCCGCCAGAGCCGGAAGGAGCAGGTAAATCGCCGGGTAGATGAGCGGATAGTTGATCGTCGCAAGAGTCATGGACGGCACAGGCAAGCCGCTAAAGACCTGATCGAAGAACAACATCTTCTTTAGGATCAAAAGACCCGACCCGATACTTTCGGCGCGGAAAAGCACCCAGCCAAGGCAAACGGCATGGAAAGTAAGGAAAACAGACAGAGCCTTTCCGGCAGCCGATTGCAAAAACTGGCTGACAAATTTCACAGGCGCGCTCAAACGCTGGAATTCCTTATGGGCGACAAGCAAGGCACCGTGGTAGACGCCCCAGAGAAGGAAATGCATGGAAGCGCCATGCCACAAACCGCCCAGCGTCATGGTCAAAAGAAGATTGCGATAATTAAGCCAGCGGCTGCCGCGCGAGCCCCCCAGCGGAATGAAAAGATAGTCCCTGAGCCAGGTCGAAAGAGAGATATGCCACCGGTGCCAGAACTCGGCAATGTTGCCGGCCAGATAAGGCAGATTGAAATTGATCGGCACTTTGTAGCCAAAGAGTTTCGCCGATCCGCGCGCTACATCCGTATAGCCGGAGAAATCGAAATAAATCTGGAAAGCAAAAGCATAAGCAAACAACCAGAGATCTGCTCCACCGAACAGCTCGGGATGAGCAAAGCCACCCATGACAAAGAGAGAAAGATTGTCGGCTATGAGCACTTTCTTGAAGAGTCCCTGCAAGATGAGCAATGCGCCTTCATCCAGGCAGTCCATGGAGAACCTGGGACAGCTGAGGAACTGCGGCACAAAATCTTGATAGCGCTTGATTGGCCCGGCTATCTGCGTGGGGAAGAAGCTGGCGAACAAAGCGAAGCCAGCAAAGGATTGCACGGGCTGGCAACCGCGGTATACGTCGACAACATAATGAATGAACTCGAAGACAAAGAAAGATATGCCCAGAGGCAAAATGATGTCGAATGGAATGGACGGGAAGCTTATGCCAGCAGGTTTCAGCAAGGAAGCAATCGCTTCGTCTAAGAAGTAAGCATATTTGAAAAATGCCAGGGTAAGAAGGTTGCCAGCAACGGCCCCTATCATCCAGGCTTTCTTGCGGTCAGCCGACTGGCTGATTTTGCGCCCGCAGAAATAATTGAAAACAGTCAGCCCGAGAATAAGCAGAATGTAGCCCGGACGCCAGCTCATATAAAAGATGTAGCTGGCAATCAGCAAAATGGGCACGCGCCAGCGCTGGGGCGCCACCCAGAAGAGCAGGACTACTATGGGAAGAAAGAGGGCGTACTTGAGAGAATTGAACAGCATTTAGAAGGCTACCGTGAAAACCGGAAAGCTCACACGAGCAGTTTTCAACAGGACCTGCCAATCATAGCTATGACACTCCTTAAAAGTCCAGTTGACTTGCCTATGAGCTAATTAATGATGCCCTGCTGCCTGCTTGACAGCGCCAGAAAGGCACCTTGAGCCGGCACAACTTGCAAAATTTAACTCAGGAAGTGGAGGCCCGTCCTTTCGGCTCGAACAGATTGCCGTTGGGCGCCGGATGTGACTCATCACCGTGCCCTTGATCTTGTCGGTTGCCAGGGCTGCCGGCTCCCGAACTTGGACCGACGGGCTTTCTGCCGGACGGCTCCGGTTGCGGTGCCAGCCTGGGCGTGGACACACCCTCATGGAAAGGCTTGTGCTTGGGATGAGGCGGGGCGACCTCGCTGGCGTCGCAGACACCCATTTCCTCCAGCTGATAAAGGATGGACGGATGCACATGGGACAGCTCGCCTCTGGGCATCCTCAGTATGTCGGACAGATTGACGAGAGTGTCGTGGTAAGAAAATTCACCTTTCCATACAACCATCAGCTCCTCGCCCGGACCCCCGCCGTAATAAATACGGATGAAGCCAATCATGACGACAAGCAGTCCCAGCAATATTAACTCTGAAGCTTTCGAGGTCATCGCCCACCTGACTTACCAATATTATGCGCTCAAATCTGTCTGCCTGTTCATGTTCTGCCCGACAATCTTGAGCACAAAAAACCGCACCCGGACTCCGGGTGCGGTTTTTTGTTTGAAAAGGTTTCGGCGTGAACTGTCAGACCACACATAAGGCGGCTCACTGATCCTGCGTGGCAACTCAGGGATTTCTGTGCGGCTTGCGAAAATCAGCCCGTCATGCCGGTCAGCTCTCTCCATCTGTCGGAAAGAAGATTTCTCAGATGTTCCATGCAGGGCAGTCCGCTTCCTGAAAGCTTGCTGGATTGATACGCAGAGCAAGGAGCGGAATGTTTGTGTTCGCCCAGCTCGGCACCGTCAATCTTGATTAAAGGTGCCAAAGAATGGCAGGACTGCTCGCTCAATTCCACGGGAATCGGCAGCCTCTCTTCGGCAATCACCGTCTCCAGAACATCCAACGCCTTCTTGTATGTATTGCAACCAGGAGCGTATATAAGTTCTACCCTCATTGAGTGGAACCTCCTTTCTAGATGTAGAGAAGAACACTAAGACACCAGGAGACTCCCTGGAGCACTAACACGGCATCTCCCACCAGCCGGTGCTCCTGGAAATAATAAATGAATGATTAAGGCCTCCGATGGCACTAGTATAAGGGCAAATGCAGCCAGGCCAATATACAATGCTTAACAATCCGATTAATATACACTAACTCATACCGAATTGAAAGCAATTAGCAAAAAAATTTTGGTGCCCGAAATGCGCCGCACTACAGACTTTTGACAGGGCGACAGGTCGATCTTGTCAAGCATCGCCCTGATTGCCGGCGGACCACCAGACAGCCCAATCCATAACATACATCGAGAGGGAATCGTTTTGTTTTCTGAAATCGTCATGGCCGAAGGACATCTGATTGACTCTGAGATCCTCACACGCATCTTCGATACCGTCATAGCCTGCCACTCAAGCTATGAAGTGGTGGATTTTCGCATAGGCAAGACCAACGAAGAAATGTCGCGCTTGAAGCTAAAAATTACGTGTGACTCAAAGCAGAGCCTCGAACAGACCCTGGGAGATCTCATGGTTCTGGGCTGCTACCGCCTCGACGAATCTAACGTGACGCTCAAGAGCGCCGTAAGAGACTGTTTTGTTCCTGAAGATTTTTACTCCAGCACGAACCACCGCACGAGAGTGCGCCACCAGGAGCAGTGGCTTGAGGTGCAAGCTCAACGCATGGATGCAGTCATCGTCCTGGAAGGAGATCGCGCTGTGTGCCGCAAGCTGCGCGATGTACGGCAGGGAGATCAAATTGTCTGCGGCAAGGAAGGGATCCGCGTCCTGCCTGAATTCAAAGAACGCGATCGGCTGGGTTTTGCCTTCATGTCCAACGACATCTCATCGGAGCGCCGCGTGGAAACAGCAGTGCGCAAAATAGCCGACATGATGAGGGACATCCGCAGAAAAGGCGGGAAGATAGTCTTTGTAGCAGGACCGG
>JAHFBI010000028.1:0-22688 GCA_023250095.1 Candidatus Melainabacteria bacterium | reverse complement strand
TGGTGATTCACACCGGCGGCAGCGAGCACCTTTGCCGGCTAATCGAAAACGACTTTGTTCAGGCGCTTCTCACCGGCAATGCCCTGGCCGTTCACGACATAGAAAACGCTCTTTACGGAACTTCGCTGGGAGTAGACCTGGAGCGCGGGTTGCCCATTTACGAAGGTCACAGGAATCATATGGCAGCCATCAATGCCATAAATGGACAGGGCGGCATCGCAAAAGCCGTGGAAAACGGCACGATCAATTCAGGCATCATGTATGGGCTAGTCAGAAAAAATATTCCTTTTTGCCTGGCCGGCTCCATTCGCGATGACGGTCCCCTGCCTGAAACGATCATGGATCTTTTGAAAGCCCAGGATGAGTATGCACGCCATCTCGAGGGTGCCAACCTGGTCATCTGCCTTTCATCCATGCTGCACAGCATTGCCACCGGCAACATGCTGCCCTCATGGGTAAGAACAGTCTGTGTCGACATCAACCCGGCAGTCGTCACCAAGCTGGCTGACCGCGGCTCCTCACAAGCCATCGGCGTCGTCACCGACGTCGGGCTTTTCCTGAATTTGCTTTCCTGCAACCTGTGCAGTTAGCCCGGACACAAGACCTTGCCTAAAAGAAGGCCGTCTTGACAGCCGGCACGGAAAGTATTCAGGCAGCTTTCTGCAGCGCCGAAAGCTCCAGGGTCAATTGCCTGAGAGCCTCCGCAGCCCCTGGAATAGTGCTTACAGGGCTGTCGTTGGCCGCGCAGAAGAAGGATAATCCCCAGCTTGGCCAGCTGACATACCCGGCCGAAGCGCTCGACTTCAGCCAGCGCGCCTCTGAGACCATTTTGAAAAACAGCAGATGGGCACGCTCATGAGGCGCCAGCACGGCAATCAGCCCGTCGAGTTTATTAGCCAGCCCAAGGGCCAGCTCTTCGGAGATGTAAATTTTATGAGGTTTTTGCATAAGGACCCAATTCTTTCGGCAAAAATTGCCAATGGCAGCCCGGACAACCCTTATCCAAAAGACTTCCGGACTAGTCCTTTCTTACCTCGAACGATCCAGTTTCACACCTGCCCCGAATTTCTGTCTCAAGACAGAAGGCAGCGGAACCAACAGCCATGTTTTCCGTCTTCCGTTTTTGTCCCGATTAGCCCTGGCGCTCAGACACAGTCACATCAAAAGAGTCTTTGTTAGTCTTTAAGCAGCAAAGCCACCTGGGCAGAAAGGCTGAACCGAACCCGACCGAAGGAGCCTCTTGTGATCATTAATCAGATGAACGTTTTAAGACAGATGCCAGGCACAGCTTCGGTACAAGCAGGAGGTGGCTCGGACTGGCATCGCTGCTGCAGGAACTGGAGATATTTGGAAAAGTTGGCACTAGTCGCCTGCCTGGGACTGAGCTTGTCCCCCAGGACTCTCGCCGCTCCCTCATCAGGCTCCTTTGACCCGACGACAGTCCCCATGAGCGCCAGTCCGTTCACCCCTGAATCTGACCCGATGCCGCAAACGCCCGAAACTCCTTCTCAGACCGGGAAGCCAGGGCCGCTTGCAAGCCCAGCTAAGGACAGCATCCCGAACCTTCAGGAAGTAACGCCTTTCTTGCTCAGAGGCGGACAGCCGACACAGCCCGGGCTCCTCGCCCTCAAATCCCGTGGCGTGAGGACTGTAGTCAACCTGCGCAATGAAGAGATTCTCGTCGAGCGCGAAGCGAAAGTGTGCCGGAGGCTTGGTTTGAAATTCGTCAACATTCCTCTTGACGTCTTCAATTGCCCCTCGGACAGGGCGATAAAGCAATTCCTCCAGGTGATCGAGCGGGCGGACAACCGCCCTGTTTTTGTGCACTGCTTGCACGGACAGGATCGCACAGGCTGCCTGATAGCCATTTATCGCATAGAGAAGATGGGCTGGAGCGCAGACCAGGCTTATGCCGAAATGCTTGCCCTCGGGTTTCGTCCTGGCTTCAGCAATCTTTCCTCGGCCGTGTTTGCCAGGGGCCGCCAGGCGGGACGCCCCGGCAAAAATCCAACCGGAGCGCAGATCATGTACGACTTGAAAACTCGCTTAAAACACTCAGTCGGAAATTAGCTGCCCCTGAACCTGTCCTGTCTTGAGAGGCGTGCGCCCCTCGCCGGCCACGGCTTCCTGCTGCTCCATCAGGTCATCAAGGAGCCACTGAAACATCATTTTCGCTCCTTCCTCGGGGGAAAGCTCGTCTTTAAGCTTCGCCGGCGTAAACGGTGGGCGGTAACCGTCGATAAAAGTCAGATGGTCGATGTTGGCAAAGATCCTTGCTTTGCGAACATCGATTGAGTCCTTGACAGCAGGAATATCAGCTTCGCTGGTGAAAGAGGCGGCTAAGAGAATTTTCTGCGGCAGGAACAGCGCGCTCGCCAGAGGCGTAATCCCATCATTCAAGCCATACAAGAATGTTCCTGGAGCAGTCTTGCTCCGGTCAGAAGAATTGGCAGCGCTGGGAATGGACTGCCCTATCTGCCGGTTCAAAGCTCGAAGAACAGGATGCTCGCGCCCGAGGTGCTCAGGAATGGTGGTATGCACGAAATGACCGGGCCAGCGAAAGAGAGAGGCCATATAGCCCGGCTTCTTCGAGATGCCGTAGGGGCTCTTAAGATAACCGCCATATGTGATGAACTTGTTCTTTTCCTCTTTCAGCCTCGAGTTGATCTGGGCAATCCGGGGATTATCCATGCGCGAAGGAGTGAGATCGCCTGCAAAGTGCCAGGGGAAATAAACGTGAAATGGCCCGACATCGGGAATTCGCTTGTCAGAATCGTCCCACTTCAGGTCGGATAGCAAGTTCTGATGCCGGTCGAAATAAAGCTTATAGGCTACGCAGAGATCGAGCCGCTGCCATGGCGTCCAGTAATGCTTCAGCATGCTGTACTTCATCCAGTCGAAACAAAATAGCGGCGAGCCGTGGAAAGGCGTACCCATTGTCACAACCCTGTCTACGACATTAGCAATGTCGTCGTCTTCCATGGCTTCCTGAATGAGATTGCCGCCCATGCTGAGAGCCACAACGGAAATGGGTTTGTTTCCCGTGGAAGCGGCCAGATCGCGCACTGCCTTCTTGAAGGAAGGCTTCACCGTAGGCAGTGGCACATGCGTGTTATAGCGCACGAAATAAATCTTGTAAGTATCGCGAAAATCCCTGTCCTGAAGGAGGAAAGCAGTTACATTCTTCCAGCGGAACCCTTGCCAGAACTCTCCTCTGAGTCCATGAACCATCAGCAAAGGGCGTCGGTTGCCAACGGGCATGTCGTCATACTGGTAAATCTCTACCGATTGAGGCTCCTGCTTCAAGAGCTTGGCCGCGGGCGGCAGCGGCCATTTGAGCCCTTGCTGCCCGAGACCTTGTGTAAACACGCCTGCTTGAGGTGTTTTCGTCGGCGATTCCAATGAAGAGGACAGGCACGGCAGGGAAGCTGACGCGAGACTCAAAGCCAGAAAGGCGGACGTTACAAATATTGCCGGTGTCCGACGTGTGGCTAAGTGGTACATTATTCAGGTCACGCTCGAAATCGGGATGCTTGACATTCCCGAGCACTGAGAACTTACTTAGAGTAACAGACTCTGAGCGGCACCGACCTTTAGCCCTTATGCTTTTTCCAACATAATGCTGCAAAACATCTGCATTTATTTTTCGGATACCGGTGGCGGTCACCGAAGCGCCGTTGAAGCAATCGAAGAGGGCATCCGCCAGGTAGCCGAGCGCTCAAACGGAAACGGCAACGGGGCGGGCAATACAAATGGTGATATCAGGCTTTTCAAGGAGTGCCTCGCTGAGAACAGCCATCCGATCAACCGCCGCTTTGTAGAACTTTACAACTATCTCTTGCGGCATCATCAGCCCTTGATGAAATATTACTACTGGTCTTTGCATGTGATCAAACCTAACGAGTCAAAGCTGGGTTACATGCTGTCCCGCAAATATATGCTGGATCTCTTCAAGGATTGTCAGCCCTCCGTGGTTGTCTCCGCCCACCCGATGATCAATCATTATCTGGCCAGGACGATGACGGAGCTGGGTCTCAAGAAATTGGTAAAGCTCATAACAGTCATTACAGACCCCAATGCCAATCTCTGGAGAGCCTGGGCCTGTCCGGAAGCCGATCTCACGATCGCTCCCAACAATATCGTCGCTGACCGCCTCATTAAATGGGGGATCCACCCCGAACGTATCAAAGTCGTGGGCATGCCCGTACATCCGGATTTTCTCAAGCCACCCGCCATCGCTCCTGAGACCTTCCTCAGTCATCTCGGACTGACGCCTGGCATACTCACTGTCTGCATAAATGCGGGCTGGGCTGGCGGCGGCAACATGCTCAAAGTCTACCGATCGCTGTGTACCATTGGCCGCCCGGTGCAAGTGATTTTTCTTTGTGGACATAATCGCGAGCTATACGAGCGCGCCATGCACGAGGCTGCTGCCTCCAGGATACCTACGGCTGTGCTCCCCTTCCATGATTGCATGGCCGATCTCATGTGCGCAGTCGATATTATGGTCACAAAAGCAGGCGGGTTGACGACATTTCAAGCATTGGCCAGACGGTTGCCCATGGCCCTGGACGTCATAACAGAGCCAATGCCACAAGAAAAAGGCACAGTCGAGATGCTGGTCGAGCAGAAACTGGCATACGCTCTCAACCACCCCGATGAAATCGTCAGCATCATCGAATCCTTCAACCCGGCGCCAGACAGGCAAAACAAGCCTCTGCCTGCTGCCCACAGCTTGAATCGAACGGATGCCATCTTCGAAATAGCCGACATTATTCTCGATAGCTCCCGCAAGTCAGCCGCAGCCGGCGACAACGCCAGAGCCGTTTTTCTGGAGCGAAAAACCAGTTTCGCTCAGCCGCGCGGCGACGGTCCGTCCTTGAGCCTGGGCAAAAGCGCACTCGAACTCGATTAACTGTCTTTATGGCAGGCAAATTTTTCTATCCTGTTCTAACATGATAGGGGAGACGAGGTTACCCGGTGCAACTGGCGCTTAAGACATACTGCCCGCAAGGACCCATCCCGGATGCCGGGAAGGATGTCGTGCTCATTCATGGCACAGGCGCCCGGGCAGAAATGTGGCAACCGCAAATCGACCTTCTGGTGGACGCAGGCTATCGCTGCTTCGTGCCGGATCTGCGCGGTCATGGAGAAACGCACGAACCCGGGGAAAAGACAGATCTTGAATCACATATCAAGGACATTCTAGAGACCCTTTCCTGCTGCGACTTGCGTTATCCGGCTGTTTTTGCCGGACATTCGCTCGGGTCAATAATTTCCCTGGTCCTGGCCGAGCGCCAGCCGGAAATATTCGACAAAGTCCTGGCCGTGTCCATGCCAGGTCGAGTGCCGGCCCTGACTTCGGAAATATTCCGCTGGTTTCTTGGCTGGCCCTACAAGGCCATCAAGTCAGCGCAACTGCATAAACACCTGGCCTGGCGCGAACGAGTTCTAATCGACACCAATCATTACACTTTGCAGCAAATCGTCTCCAATTTTTCCACAATCGACTATTCCCGGAACATCCCGCGTCCCTCGTGCCCGGTGCACTTTGCCGTTGGCCGGCTTGATCCGGTGGCGCCCTATGTTCACGTAGAACGAATGCACAAGGCTCTGCCAAACTCCACCTTGCAAGTCTTCGAATGGGCCGGGCACAACTGTATGGACAGCCAGCCGGAAGCCTTCAACAAATGGTTTTTCGAGAAGCTCGAGCAATGAACCGCTAGAACTTCAAGACATCCTTGAACCAGCCCCAGAGACCTTGTGACTTGTTCATGAGATCGTTGACTGTGAACCCGCTGAAAGGCTCGCTGTTGCCCTGCTCCTGCGATTTCTTTTCGGCATCGTCGCTTCTGGGCAGGATTTTGCCCAAAAGCGAAAGATTGTACTGCAGCTCACCTGGCCCGACAATATCCGGACGCCTGATGCGCGCTACTTCGTCTGGATCTTTGGCACCGGCAATATAACGCCTTACGGTCTTGCCTCCCGGGAGGAACATCACGCCTTCACCGGTTTCCTCAGAAAACATGAACGCTTCGCCCGGTCCAAGAGAAGACGTTCCATGTTCGACAAGATACTTCATGCGCGTTACCCAGGGATCCTCGGCAGGCGGGGCAGAAGCAGCACGGGCCGCCCCTTTTGTACCCGGCTGACAGGACCGGGACGTAGCCTTACTGGCACCTTCTGTCAGAATATAGCGCCCGCGCGGCGAAAGCGAAGGCGCGGCAAATCTCATCCCGGCAGCAATGAAGCTGCCGGAGGCGGAAGTGCAGGCAGGCTGTACGTCAGGACGGGCAGCCTGTGCCGGCTGTCCTGACGGTTTGAGAGGTGGCAGCGTCGCAAAAGAAATTTCCAGAGGCTCAGCTGACGGCGCAGCCCGTTGCGTTTCCCGTCCGACGCCTGCACTCTCGAAGTAAGGTGCAGTTTGCCCGGAAGATGTGCTCGGGCGGGTTCTGGCTGTAGGCGGACCTTCCATGCAACCAGTGGTCCATGGCGCGGACACCGGTTGCGGGGCTTGCCCGGTAGCGCCGGAGGCCCCGCGGGAAGCGCGCGCCAGCGGTACTGGCCCCTCCAAGCGGCGGCTTGCCGACCCAAGCGGGAGGGGATCGAGAACGGGCATCATATCGGCGCTGCCGGCAGAAGGAAGTAAACGAAACATGCCGTCAATGGACGCGCTGGCTGGAGAAGATGCAACCGATGGAGCCGGCACCACAGGAGCCACCATCGGTCTGCGGGCGATAAATGCTGGTCTGACAGGCACCGGCGCCGAACCGCGGGCTGCTGTCGGCTGGCAGGACTGTGCCGGCCGCAAAGAAACTTGGCTGTCTGTCCCCGGCACAATCGCGGCCGGTTGCGGTAGCCGCTGCTGCGAAATACGCTCAGGAGCAGTCGGCGAGGGAAGCGGCGAAAGCTGAAGGGCCTGGACGATGGCAGATTGTGGAGTGAGTGGCTGTGGAGCCGAACGCGGGGACACGAGATTCTCGAAAGCCTGGACCGCCGAAGCCACCGGCTGCGGTATCAATCCGGACAGGTCCGGCTCCTTATGCTGTGAGGGAGGTTGAGCCAGAGGCGCCGGACTGTCGCTATGCACGAAGGCGATCTTAACCGGTCCGGGAGCCTGCGCATGGACCTGCTCGAAATTCTTGCGGAGATCTTTAGGCAGGATGGAAAGAACATTTTCCAGAGGCGAGGAAGCCGGGCAAGGCATGGCGGCAGGCTGAGCCTGTCTGGCACCAGTCGATCTTGCACCGGGCTGGGGCAGCGGCACATCTGCCTGGCTCTGGAAATCGATGCGCGCTTGCGGCGACTGCCTGAATGCCATAGGAGCGGCCTTTGCCGGCTCAAGCGGCCGCGGACCAGCTTGCGCGCGCAAGGCGCTGGCAACTGGCTTGGGCAGCTGCGACAGATTAAAAGTACCTGGCTGCTCTCTCGGTGAAGGAAGGGGAAGCCAGAGCGCCACCTTCTTTAAAGCCCGGGTAATGTCCACCGGACTGGGCCACCACGGCGACCGACTTTCCTGCCTCTGAGCCGGGGAGGGCAAATCCGGCAGCGTCGGCGGCGTAATTTTTGCCGCCGGCACAGCAGGCAGGCTGGACTGGATATTCAAAGGATTGTCGGGCTGTTTGACTATCATGGCGATAGCCTCGTCATCCGACACAGTCAGCGCACCTTTTACATCCTGAGGCGCCGGCTGTCCGTGGTCAGCGGCGTGCCTGGATCCTTTCTCCGGAGTTTTCTCCGTCTGGGAAACGTCTGCGGCAAGCTCCTCGACGGAATGATTAGGTCTGCCGATTGTGGCAGTAAGCATGGGCGGGCGTTCACTTTCCGGCGGCTTGCCTTCAGGAGCCTTTTCTGCCTCAGCTGCCAGCGACCTGAATCGGTCCATCCAGGCGGCTACATGCTTGCGTTTGTGGCGTCGGTGGCGACCAGATGGTTTTTCAGTCGGCTCCGGGACGACAATATCCGGAGGAGCAACGATCGGCTCTGCTGCAGCTGCCAGGCTCGGCTCTTTGCCCTTTCCCTCCCGCCCGAACTTGAATGCCCCGAAAAGATCACCCATGTGCATACCAAAGAGAAAACCATCCTTATGGCTCTTCTCGATGGCGCCTCTACCCTGATTACCAGCGGCTGCCACGTCGCCGGTATCCGGAGCTTTTCTTACCCCCCCCGAAAGCTCGGCAGATTGCTGAGGCGCGCCAGGCAGCACTGCCGGGGTGCTGTTAGAGACATGAGCTTCACTTCGATCGATAGTCTGAGTCCCGGCTGCAGCCGGGCAAGTCTGGTTCTGCCCGTCCTGGGACTCAGGCATTGTATTGTCGATCCCGGGAATGCCTTTGAGAAGATCATTGAGTTGGAAACCGGGTTTAGCTGGCTCAGGCACCGCAAGAGGCTGCGATGATGTCTCCGGCAGGACATTCTTAGAGCTGTCAATCTGCATCCAGCCGCCGGTATCACCGGCGGTGCTTGCCTGCGTCCTGGGGCTCTCGGCAGAAGCCTTAAAAGCATCCGGCGAAGCTGTCCGGGGCTGCCGCGTCGCCGGCGGCTCCCTCAGTGGTCCATGTGTGATCTGGATCACATCCGGCACAGCCGAAAGTGGTGGTTGCAAATTGCGGGACGGAGCCTTACCAGCGCTTGAAGAGCCCGTCTGTCCGTTAGGCTGTTGCTGCCCGAGCCCGAGCGACCGCCCCAGCTCGGCAGCTGCTAAAGCCAGATCGCCAGATTCGAGATAGACAGTGGCCAGCAAGACCCTCGCTTCTCTGAAATCTGGCTTGATGGAAAGCGCCTGCTGCAGAGATGACTGGGCAAGTTTTGCATAGCCCTTGTCTTTGAAGATCAGCGCTTGCTCATAGAAAGCCCTGGTCAGCCGGGGATTTTCCTGCACGGCTCGCAAGAATTCAATGAGCGCGCCGTCTCTATCGCCGCGCTGGCGCAAATACATGGCCTTCTGGAAATGCGAGGACGGATAAGCCTTCTGGGCCGCTTCTTTCAGTTGGGCTGCGCCAGGCAAAACGCAGCGCGATACCGGATGCGGTGCACAAGAGCGCAGCGACGGCAACATGGACAGGCTCCGTCTCCTGGGAGACGATTCGGCAGGAACCGCGAGCACCGACAGCAAAAGCAGCGCTGAGACTGGAACTGTTACCCTCTGTCGCATTGCTATTAGGATATACACCAGATTCCGGAAAGTTCACACGTAGTCAGGTGAATATCTTACTCTAAGATCTGATAAAGCAACGCTCCAACTTTCTAAACATAGTCACCCATGAGGGTTCGTTCATCGTCTTCAAAGGCCACACCAGCACGGTTTTCATGCCGGCACGCTGCCCGCCCCATACATCTGTTAGAGGACGATCACCAATGACTGCAACCTGCTGGGCAGGAAGCCCGAAGAGAGCAAGAACCTCCAGAAAAGCACGGCGGCTGGGCTTGGCAGCCCGGCCTATACAATGCATATCCAGAAGCCTGCCGGCTTGCTCGACATAAGGGTCGTGCTTGTTGTTGGTGACAACTGCCACTTTGAACATGTCCCTGGCCTTGGCAAGCCAGACGGCAACCTCGTCTGTAAGCTCGCCCGAGCGAGGAGCCAGCAAAGTGCTATCAAGATCGAATATGAGCCCGCGTATACCGTCATCTTGCAGTGCAAGCAGATTTATATCCGTTATATCCCCGTCAATAAGATAGGTGGGGCTAAGCATCACCATGCAAGCAATCCTTTGTTGAAAAAACTTGATTGAAGAGCATTCATATATATACTTTTTTGAATTCTTCCACACATGGGGCTGATTGGAAAGCCGGCGCAAGCGGCTGCTCAGGTTAAAATGGCTCACTTGCCCATCGCAGGTTGTATTGTCTGTCCGTTCTCTCCAAAACGAAAGAGAAATAGTTCGGCAATATTTCAGCCCGGTTGTCCGAGGCGGAGTCATATAGCTTGGACAGAACCCAGAAAAGAATTGCGAGCCAGCCGCTAACCTCCAGCCAGAGCACGGAGGAGAGGGCATTACCTTTGACACATGTTGCCATCATCATGGACGGCAACCGGCGCTGGGCCGACAGGAAGGGCTTGCCGAGGCTCATCGGACACAAAGAAGGCGTCAAATCGCTCAAACGCCTGGTGAAACACGTTTCAGCCGCTCATCTGGACTTTCTCACCGTTTACGCTTTCTCCTCTGAAAACTGGCAGCGCGGGCAGGATGAGGTCGATTATCTGATGGAACTCTTCAGTCAGGTCCTGAAATACGAGCTGGCTGAGCTGGCGGAAAACGGCGTCAGGCTCCGCTTCATCGGCAATCTTGCCGGTATGCCTGCCCAACTCAACCGCGGTCTTGCAGCAGCCATGGAGGATACAAAGCTCAATCAAGGGTTAAAAATGCAGGTCGCGCTCAATTATGGCTCGCGACTGGAGATAACCGAAGCCGTGGGCAAAATAGCAGCGGAAGTGCAAGCAGGGCGACTGTCTTGCTCTGCCATCACTCCCGAGCTTATCTCGGCGCATTTATATACGAAAGACATCCCCGACCCGGACTTGATCATCCGCACCGGTGGCGAAATGCGCCTTTCGAACTACCTGCTGTGGCAGGCAGCTTACGCCGAGCTTTACGTCACAGCAGTCTTATGGCCTGATTTCACCCCGGCTGAGTTCGACAGGGCCCTAGCCGAATACTCGGCCAGACAGCGCCGTTATGGCGGCGACTGAAGCCGAAAACAAGCCAGGCCCTGATATATGCTCTGTCTATCCAGCATCAAGATACTCTCAAGGAGGCATCAAGTTTGCATCAAGTTTCGTAATCCTCCCCCTGACAAGAAGTAAGATTCACAGCTTTGCCACCCATGGGTGCTTAATTTGAAGCACTAAAGTCTTGTCAACTGGGCCTTTTTCAATACTTTACAGCCCCTTCAAAGGCACGACAAGCAGATCGACAATTGCACATGCAGGCACATCAAAGTGGCCAGGTATCATCAATGCAAGCTCAAGCAAGCACGGCATCCCACGTGAAAGCAACAATAAGAACGGCAGAAGCTGGCGAAAGACGGTCCGGCTCGCACCAGAATCGGTTCCGTCGCTGGTTCTTTCAAGGCTTGAGAGAAAGCCAGAAGCACGGCTCCCACTGCCGGGAACAGGACGCCTGGTGGAAGGTGATGTGCCTGACAGGCGTTGACTATTTCTCCTCACTGGGATATGCGCCCGGTATTGCATTCCTGGCTGCCGGCATCCTTTCGCCTGTCGCCACTGTCATTCTGGTTTTGCTCACCCTGCTGGGAGCTCTGCCAATTTACGCCAAAGTTGCCGAGCAGAGTCCGCACGGACAGGGCAGCATTTCGATGCTTGAACATCTTCTGCCGCGCTGGAAAGGCAAGCTCCTGGTTCTATGCCTCCTGGGCTTTGCTGCTACGGATTTCATCATCACAATCACTCTTTCGGCAGCCGACGCCGCCACGCACGTAGCCCAGAATCCCTGGGTGCCTGATTTCCTGCACAATAAGATGGTGTTGACTCTGGGGATGCTGGCAGTACTCGGGGCCATTTTCTTGAAGGGCTTCCGGGAGGCTATCGGCGTTTGCGTCGTGCTGGTCGTGGCCTATCTGGCCCTTAATGTCGTGGTCGTAGGCGATGGGCTTTACCAGATAGTGCTCAATCAGCAGACTGTGGGCAATACACAAAATATCAGCACATGGATCGAAAGGTTGTTCCACAGCCACGGCTCCATCTGGCAGATGATAGGTCTGTCCTGCCTGCTATTTCCCAAGCTGGCGCTGGGCATGTCCGGTTTCGAAACCGGGGTGGCCGTGATGCCGCATGTAGCCGGCGACTCCCACGACGATCCGAAATCTCCTCAAGGGCGCATACGCAACACCCGTTTTCTCCTTTCGACAGCTGCCATAATCATGAGCCTTTTCCTTATGGGAAGCTCGCTTGCCACAACCGTCTTGATCCCGGAGAAAGAATTCGCCGATGGCGGCGCTGCCAACGGCAGGGCGCTAGCCTATCTTGCGCACACATACCTGGGAAATTACTTCGGTGCTGTCTACGACATCAGCACAATCCTTATTCTCTGGTTCGCCGGAGCCTCGGCCATGGCCGGGCTGCTCAATCTAGTACCGCGTTATCTGCCGCGCTACGGCATGGCGCCGGAATGGACGAAAGCGACACGCCCCCTTGTTCTCTTCTTTACAGCCGTGGCTTTTACAGTCACTTATCTCTTCCGGGCCGACGTCGACGCCCAGGGCGGAGCCTATGCCACAGGCGTGCTCGTGCTCATGACTTCGGCGGCACTGGCATCCATGCTCACAGTCTGGAAGGAGAACGTGCCGAGACGGCTGGCCTTCATGGGCATTACAGCCGTCTTTGTCTATACGACTGTCATCAATAGCTTCGAGCGTCCGGACGGCATGAAGATTGCCGCTTTGTTCATCTTCACCATCTTGATCACATCGCTCATATCGCGGGTCATGCGCACAACAGAGCTGAGAATCAAACAGGTTGTACTCGATGAGAAAGCTGCCCGCTTCATCAAGGATGATGTGGAAGAGTCCGGATTTGTGCGCATCGTCGCTCATCGCCCCGGCGGCATCGACTACCGCAAGAAAGAGAAAGAAGCCCGGGAGACACATAACCTTCAGGGCAAGTTCCTCTTTCTGGAAGTGAGCGTCGAGGACGCCTCCGAATTTACATACGACACTCTGGAAGTGCACGGCGTGGAGACAGAGCATTTCCGCATACTGCGCTGCGAGAGCACTGCCGTGCCCAACACCATAGCTGCCTTGCTCATGCACGTCGGGCGAAAGACCGGAACCCCACCACATCTCTATGTCGGCTGGACAGAAGGCAGCCCCATCGTTTATATACTCAAATATCTCTTCTTCGGGGAAGGCGAAACAGCTCCGGTAACACGCGAGATCCTGCGCGAAGCCGAGCGCGATCCCAGCCGGCGCCCGCGCGTCCATGTCGGCTGAGAGGCACAACGTCTAACGTGCCTTGATGAGCCCGAACAAACGGGTCCGTCGTCGGTCTTGAGACAGATGCCGCCAACTGCCAGCTGCCTCTACAAAGCAGCAGACGCACGGCGTTTGTCGACTTTATTGCGGCGGATAATAGCCGGAGGGCTGCTGCACGGGCGGAGCACCATATCCGGCACCATAGCCGCCCTGCGGCGGGTAACCGCCTTGCGGAACACCCGTCACTTGCAAAGACTGATCGAGTTGCACCGGCAAGGGCATGCCAGCCGGCAACTTTACCTCAGAGCCTTTACGTACCACGGCTCCAACACCGCCGACGCCAGCCCCGAGCGCTGTCCCGAAAATTGCTCCCATGCCGGTTGCCCGCCCGACATGACCGCCGTGCGACGTGCCACCGACAATGGCGCCAAGAGCGGTGCCAAGAACAGCCCCGGAAGCAGCGCCCACACCTGTGGTCATAAGCCCTTTGCCGACACGACCGGCGGTGGTGCCGCCAGTCAAATGCACTTGCGTACCGTCCACACTAGCCGAGAGTGGAAAACGGCGGCCGTCGGGCGTTTCGATAGCAGTAAAACGTATGTCAATCTTGCCGTTGGCGCCAAATTTGAAGCGAGCAGCCGAGACTACGTTTGTCACATTGCCAATGAGCCGGCTACCGGCTGGCACAACCTCCGTGCCGTTGGCATAGATGGGCTCGCCGAGAGTGGCCTGCACCTCCTCTCCCGGCTGAGTAGAACCGGAATCGAGAGTGTTCTTGAGCTGAGCTTTAAAGCGCGTCCCGGCCGACACCACAGCCACAGCTCCCTGCAAATAGCCGCCTGGCGGCGGCTGGGGCGCGCCCCCGTAAGGAGCATACTGCCCCTGCATGGGCGCACCATAACCTGCAGGCGGGCCCCAGCCGCCCTGTCCTTGATAGGGCTGTGGCTGGTAAGGTTGCTGGTAAGCCGGTGGCGGCTGCCCGTAAGCACCGGCGGCGGACACCTGACCGCTATAGCTCGGCGGCGGATAGCCGCCGACATACGGTGGCGGCTGTCCGTATCCTGGTGGAGGTTGGTTGGGAGCCAGAGCTTGCTGTCCTTCACTGCGCAAAGGGGCTTCGGGCACGCTGGTACTGCCTGCTGTCGCAGGAGCTGCTGCCTGGTCGGAGATAGCTTTTTTGGTCAGGTACTCATCGAGTCTGGAGAGAATTGCTGCTGTCTCCCCTCTTGTAGCTATGGCAGTAGGCTTGATCACCTGCGCATCTGGATGATTGACAATAATGCCGGCTGAGGCTGCCTGCGCAATGCCTGACCTGGCCCAGTCGGGAATTGCGCCAGCATCCTTGAACTGGGCTAGCTGAGCGCTCATTTGCGCCTCATCCGGGGCGGGCAAATTGAGTGTACGGGACAGGATGGTAATTACTTCTGCCTTCTGTATGTACTGACCGGGACGAAAACCATCGGCATAGCCCGATATGTAATTGTTCTGGCGAATGATTTCTACCGGCTTGAAAAACCAATCGCTCGGCTTGACGTCCTTAAAGCTGGGAGTTGGTGCCACCGGTTGGTTCTCTATGCCCAGCACTTTCACCAGCCAGGCTGCCAGCTGGGCTCTGGTTACCGGGTCACCCGGGTGAAATTTTCCATCGGCCGAAGCAGTAATTACACCTTTGTCCGACAAGCCATTGACATATTTCTCCGACCAGGAGGAAGCAGTATCGACAAATCTGGCTGCCTCACAGGCTGCCGGGAAGGCACATCCCAGACTAAGGACTAGGGCCAGAGTCCTGGCACAAACCGAGCGCATAACATCAAATCCCTCACGCTTGTCAGAAATAGTAAAGTCGCTGTCTGCCGCTGACAATGTTCCCGCAACACGCTGCTTTTACGCAGCACAGCCGGACTTATGGACAAGTGAAGCTTATTGAACGCCGGATGTCAAGCGCCTTCGGACAAGCCCGGTACCGCAACCACCTCAAACAATCATTTTGCTCAGATTGTTGCTTTGCTCTTCTACGGACCGGATCAACCCCTCCAGATTAATTCTCTGCCCTTTGGCCGTGAGAACAACAAGGAAATGCCCGGCGCACTGATAAAAATGCAAAATACCCTGATCGGTAAGAAGGGTCATCTGGGTGAGCGTTCCGCGATTCATTCGCTGCAGGGAAACGTCGTTATTGGAGAAGAGCGTGGCACTCAACGCTCCAAGCGTGCCCACATCAATGTCGGATGGCAGGGAAGATGCCACTACTCCACCTTCAGGACTGACGAGCAGGCACCCGAGAATACCGTGCTTGCCATTCAAAGAAGACAGAAGCGATTGAATTTCTGCTGAGTCTGCCACTGTTATCCCTCATCTCCTTCCAAACAACCTGTTTGTTTCTCACAATTATGCATGTTGCAAACTGCGGTGTCAGTCTAAGTTTACTAATCGAGTCGCTCTCACTCAAGCTCCCTCAGGTAAACAAGAGCAAGGCGCGACACTCCGTCGAGGACCCTGTCTAGTTTTTAGCGGGAGATTTTCCTTTGTCCTCCCCGGAGTCCCCCTTGGCACCGCTGTCGGTTTTGCCCTTCTCCGAATCATGAGCCACCTTCTTGTCTTCCGCTGAGCCGCCAATCTTCTTCAGCTTGAATACTTCCACCCAGGGATCGTCGAGAGCGGCGCTGAAAACTTTTCCGACAGCTTCCAGTTGATCACCATCCTTGAGTTGGGCAAGCAAAGTGGTATCAGGATCCTTTTCTTTGGGGATCATCATGGCCAGCTTCAATTCAGACAAAGGCACATGAGCCCCTGGTTTCAGAACCAGAAAGGACAGATGGGTCTTTGAGGAACGGTAAGCCGGTTTGTAATCAAGAGCCAGAGAGCTGAAAGCAAAAAAATTGCAGTTGAACTTCACATTCTTGCCAAGATAGTCATGCGGCTTGTTCACAAGCTCATCCGGCGTAACGGCAACCACATTCTCCAGCGGTGGCTCGGGAGCTTTGGCAGCCTCCTTGCCGGTTTCTTTCTTATCGGCAGCCGCCGGTTTTGCTGCGGCTCCCTTGGAAGACAGAGCTGGCGTCTCGACCCTGCTTTTCTCGGCGGGCTCCGCCAGGGCAGGCAGGCTCAAAGTGATTGAGCAAGGCAGGAACAGAGAAAGCGAAAGTGACAGGAAGATAAGGGGCAGAAGTCTTCGATGAATGTTTTTTCCAGATAACATAATTCGCCCCCAGCAGCATGGACATCTAATTGATGCTCTACAAGTTCCTCATATTACCAGAAGCTCATTCTTTCCGTCCCGGCTCAGGCGATATCATTAAGTCGACCGGCCATAATGTCCAGAAACCAGGCTTCGAGCCATTTTGAGCCAGGAGCGGGGTCGGTGAGGTAGGATGACTTTCGCCTGCCTTCGGCATATATACCGCAAGCACCGGCAACATATCTTTTCGCCGGACTGCTGCGGCAAGGCACCCGTATATCTGCCTGCCTATTCCCTGCCATTTTCCAGAGACTGCCATGAACTCAACCATGCAACAAGCACCGGACAATCAGTCGACCGGCGAGCAACTCTCGCCAATGATGCGCCAGTTCTGGGATATCAAATCGCAATATCTTGATCAGCTGGTCTTTTTCAGACTGGGAGATTTCTATGAACTCTTCGACACAGACGCGCAAGTAGCAGCGCGCGAACTGGACATCACGCTCACCGGGCGCCCGGAAGCTACTTATCCGGGCGGGCGCGTTCCTATGGCCGGCGTGCCGGTCAAGTCGGCAGAAGTCTATCTGGCGAAACTGTTGTCCAGAGGCTATTGCGTGGTCATCTGCGAACAAACAGGAATAGTCGGCGCCGGCAAAGGCCCGGTGGAGCGACAGGTGACGCGCATCCTGACACCGGGCACGGTGCTCGAGTCCAACTTGCTGCCGGCAAGGGAAAACAATTATCTGGTGGCTCTGCTCAGAGACGACAAGTCCAGACAAAGCGGCGAGAAGCTTCCCATTTGGGGGCTGGCTTATGTAGATGCATCCTGCGGTGAATTTTGTGCCACCACAGTGACAGAAGACAAAGTCTTACTCGAGCTCAGCCGGCTGGCACCAAAAGAGGTGCTTGTGGCAAAGCGCACGAGCCGTCCCGGCCCCGGGCAGCCAGTAGCCCAGGATGTGCTGGATGTGCCTGACAGCCTCTCGAATCAGTTCCGTATCACCGGACGCCCGGCCATGTTCTTCCAGCTCGAGCCCAGCCGGCGCCGCATCATGCAAACGTTCAACGTGTCCACGCTCGAAGGTTTCGGACTGGACGCCATGCCGGCGGCTGTCGGAGCTGTTGGTGCGGCACTGGAATATCTGGAAAAAACGCAAGCCGGGCAGATGCCCAAATTTACCGCCATATCCACGTATTCGGCCGACGATTACCTGGTGCTCGACGACAACGCCAGACGCAACCTTGAGATTACGGAAACCGTGCGGGATCGCAGCTTTGAAGGCAGCCTGCTCTGGTGCCTGGACAGGACGAAAACCGGCATGGGCAGCCGCTTGCTACGCAACTGGCTGCTCAAGCCCCTCTTTGCCCTCCGCCCGATCGAGGAGAGACAGGAGGCTCTCGCCGAGCTCATAGCTGACCTACAGCTGAGAAATACGCTGAGCGACTGCCTGAGCCAGCTGGCTGATCTCGAAAGGCTGTCCGTGCGCCTCTCATCCGGGACAATCAACCCGAAAGATTTGAGCGCTGTCGGACAGTCGCTTTCAATCCTTCCCCTTCTGTCCCAGGCAACGCAATCCACTGTCAGCAGGCACCTGGCAGTGCTCTCACAGATACCCGAGGAGCTTATCTTCCTTTCTGAGCAGATAGATGCAGCCTTGCTTTCAGATGCTCCGCGCGAGCTGACCGATGGCGGCATCTTCAAGATGGGCTACAGCAAAGACCTGGATGAGATACGCCAGCTTCTCGGCGGGAGCCGGCAGTGGATAGAAGATTATCAAAAGCGGGAACAGGAGCGAACCGGAATCCGCTCTTTAAAAGTAAATTTCAACTCCACTTTCGGCTATTTCATCGAAGTGACTAATGCCAACAAGGCAAACGTGCCAGATGATTACATCCGCAAACAGACGCTGACCAATGCCGAGCGCTACATTACTCCCGGACTCAAGGAATACGAAGCGAAAGTCCTGAATGCTGAGAAATGTGAAAGCGATCTCGAATACAAACTCTTCGTCGAACTGCGCAACCGGCTCTCCGGCTTAGGCATTGCCCTCAAGGAAATAGCCGGACATCTGGCGGCATCCGATGCCCTTTTGTCGCTGGCTGACACCGCCAGAGAAAACAATTATGTGCGCCCCTCAGTCGACGATTCGCTCGCGCTCTCTATCGAGGGAGGGCGCCATCCGGTTCTCGAGCGCATCTTGCCCATGGGGATGTATGTGTCCAACGATACGGCTCTTGAGGGAGACAGCAATGGACAGCAAATGATCATCCTCACAGGACCCAATATGTCAGGCAAATCCAGCCTGCTCAGGCAATGCGCCCATATTGTCTTGCTTGCCCAGATTGGTAGCTACGTGCCAGCGCATCAAGCCCGCATCGGGCTTGTCGACCGCATATTCACGCGTATCGGCGCTGTTGACGATCTGACACAGGGGCAGTCCACTTTCCTGGTGGAAATGAGCGAAACAACGCAATGCTGCCTGAGCGCCACAAAGAGATCGCTCATCCTCCTTGACGAAGTAGGCAGAGGCACAAGCACTTACGACGGGGTAGCCATCGCCTGGGCAGTCGCCGAGCACCTGGCTTCCTCAGTTCGAGCGCGCACGATATTTGCCACCCATTATCACGAATTGAATGGGCTCAGCAATTTTCTCGGGCAAATTCGCAATTATCAGGTGCTTGTATCGGAGGAAGACGGTCATGTGGAATTTCTGCACCGTGTTGTCCCGGGCGGGGCCAGCCGCAGCTTCGGCATAAATGTTGCCTCCATGGCCGGTCTGCCGCAGCAAATCATCAGCCGCGCTCACGCTCTCATGAACCAGATGGAGCGCCGCAGCGCAGCCGCCAAAATACTCGACGGTCCCAGGTTCCGCAATATATCGATGGACGAGGCCATGCAACTGTCAATTTTTGAAGGCGACCAAAGCCAGCCATAGCCCATATATGATGTCCAGGAAAGGGGTCTAGAATTTTGGCAAAAAGCTGGCGCAATCCCGCCGGCTTGCGCCCTACCAGAGATCTAGTTTGAGATCATAATGCCCTGCCTGCCTCTCGGGGAAACTGCCCCCTTCAACGCGGGCAATGATTTCAGGCAATTTCTCCAGAAACTGTACGCCATGGTCCGGCGGATGCAGCGTCCAGGCTTTGTTCGAATCGAGATCGGCGCGCACAAAACTCGACTCCTGCATGGCATGGGTGACCATCACCTCAAATGAATAAAGAACATTCCGCCCCAGAAAATGTTGCGCCATCAAGCGCCACCTGTCAGGAAAACGTTTGAAGAGTGGACGATGCGAGCCCAGAGCCAGAATCTCGAGAGGCAAAAGTTTTTCAAAGCGACGGCGATCAATTAGATAAACGCGACTGGAAAAATTTTTAAAAGAAAAGAAACCCCGCGGATCTGCCTGATAAGGAACGCTCTGGTGGAGCCGTCCGTCATTGCCCGGCGGGCCGGGAAGAGGCATGACGGAGATCACATCGTCATGCTCCTCAAGCAAACGGATGCCCTCGGAAACCCAGCTGTGCTCAGGGCTTTGATGCAACAACATGTCTGAATCGAAGTGCACCATATAGTTGCCTTCAGCTTGCTCGAGGCACATCATCGAGCCGAGCACGGGATAGCCCCGGTAGCCATGAGTCTGGGGAATGAAGTCGCCGAAGTACTTCCGGTAGAGCCGCCTGTGAGATTGCCTTGAATATTCAAGATAGACGACTCTGTCCACGATGCCTTCGGAAAGCAAAGCAGTACAACAGTCCTCTAAGCTTGCCTGGACAGGCACTTTCGGTCGCCTGGCATAATCACCTGAAAGAGGAGCCGTATCCAGAGCCAGGACACGTTCGCCGAAAGGAAAATTGCACGAGCGAATCAGATGTGGAACAGTCAAGGGCAAAAAGGGGATATCCGGCTCAGCTGCCAGCATCCATAGTGAGCAGTCTTCACTTGACATGTCGCGCCTCTTGCGCCGGCGAACCGACTTTCTACCTTAGATCATGCCAGCCTGGCTATAACTGACATTGTGGCTGGTCTCATATTTGCTTGCCTGCCGCCAGCTGAGAAGTTCGGCAAAAGAGTGGTCGTTCAGGCAAAGGACTTAACGAATTGGGACACAAGCCAACATAGATGTGAAAGAGCAGGGACACCGCAGGCAGCCCGAGCCGGACGCTGGCAAAAAGGCTTAGAAGACAAGAATATAACCTGTCTGCCGATGGACCGGATTAACAAGTACAACATTTGCTGCTTGCAGTAAATAAGTTACCTGAAAGTGTCCCGAGCCAGAGCGGCTGTCAAGGGCGGAAAGGAAAGGGTTGCCAGGTGCGGCATCCTCCTTGTAAAGCCCTCAATTGCCCCACCATCGAGAACATTCATGACAAAATTAACTCTGCTGCCGTACAGTTGTAAAATCTCAACTGCGTCATGGCACTTTATCTCATTTTATATAGATCGTCACTCTTCAATTTATGAACAATCGCCGGGTCACCACATTACTACTCATAGCTCTTGTCGGCTTGCTGCCAGGCACGATATTCCCGGCACCACTTCCATGTCTTACCAACTTGTTCAGCCAGCAAGCGCAAGCCGCCACGCCCAGAAGCCGCGACTCGCTCTCGCCCACCCTGCTCGATCAAAAGACCCTGCAGCTTGCCAATAGAGGACTCTGGGCTGAGGCAGCCGAGAGGCTCCAGCAACTTTCGGCAACTGATACCACGCCAACACGACATCATGCCTGGCTGGCATTTGCCGACCTTTTCCTGGGCAAATGCAACGATCTCAAAGAGCTTTCTGAGAAAGTGAAGTCTCTGCCGGCTAACGCAAGCGACCCTGCGGCAGCTCAGATAACCGAAACTTTCCACTTGATTTGCCAGGGCAAACTGGACGAAGCCAACACTCTGGCGACCTCTCTTTCCACACCGGACAATAAAGACGTCCTTTTGCAGCTGGCACTGGCGGCAGTATCAGCCAAGCGCAGCAACCCGGCGCTTGCAGTGGAGTATTGCGAGAAGGTCACGGCTCTGGCTCCGGATTTTGCCTGGGGTTATCGAACGCTGGGCTTCATTCAGGAAAGATCGCTCAAAGATGCCGCCGCCGCCGAGACCGCTTACCGGAAAGCTCTATCCATTGAGCCGGGATTCAAGGAAGTACGCGACCTGGTCGTCGATCTCAATTTGACAAGAAACAATTTCGACGGCGCTGTCGATGTAGCTCTATCAGCCATAAAGTACGCCCCGCGCGACGCCAACAATTACTACCGGCTCTCCCAGATTTACACTCAGCAATGGCGCTTGAAAGAAGCAACCCTCCAGCTCGACAAAGCCATCGCGCTCTCGTCTGACAATCCGCGCTTTTATCGCGCCAAAGCCTCCATTTTGCGCTATCAAGGACACTTGAACGAAGCCATTGCCCAGCAACAGAAGGCTGTGGCTTTGAGCAAAGATAAAGCCTTTGAATTGATCGAACTGTCTGCGCTCAACGAGCTTGCCGGCAACGTTGGAGCTGCCGCCGACAAGCTCAAGGAAGCGCTTGCCCAGTCCCCTTCTAACCAGGTAGCTCATCAGAAGCTGGTGCTGCTCCTCAACAAACAAAAGAACTGGCAAGACCTTGCCGATGAGTACCGCCGCGCGCTCGTCTTGCAGCCCAAGCAAGCCATCCTCCATCTCGGGCTGGCTGAAGCCCTGTTGAAACTGGAAAAGGCGGACGGGGCCATCGACGAGCTGAAAGAAGCAGCCAATCTGGATAACACCGACCCGCGCCCGCACAGAGCTTTAGGCGCCATTTATCTCGAGCGCAAAGATTACGCGGCAGCAGCCAGGAGTTATACCAGGGCTCTGAATATAAATCCCGGCTCGGTCGAAGATCTTGTCGCTCTCGGCTATACATATGCGCAGAACGACGATTATATGCAGGCTGAGACTGCTTTTGTCACGGCACTTGCCCTGCAGCAACTGACAGGCGGCGGGTCGGGCGGCAACCGTTTTGAAGTGATGAAATCGCTGGCTGTCCTCTTGTTGAGCGAAGGACGTTATTCGGAAGCTGCCACCAACCTGGAAGCCGTGACAGCCTCTCAGAAGGACTCTCCCGACCACAATCTGGACCAGTTCCTACTCTGTCAAGCCAGAAGCCTGCGCGACCGCTCCGCCGAAACCTTGAAAGAACTCTCCGAGTCATTCGAAAAACTTTCGCCTGGCGAAAAGACTCTAAACAGGGAAGCTCTCGTCGAGACTTACTTGAAGTTGCACAAAGCCGACGCTGCCCTTGACTCCCTGAAGTCTCTGAGCGAGAGCGAGCGCAAAGCCTCCCTGCCCTGGCTGACTCTGGAGGCGAGAGCCTGGCGAATTAAAGGAGATCTCACCAAAGCGAAAGAACTGGCCGGACAGGCGGTAGCTACTCCCGACGGACACACAGACAACAAGGCAGACAGCTATGTGGAACTTGCCCAGATTCTTCTTGCCGACGGCAAATGCGCCGAAGCGGATAATGCCGTTTCCAAAGCCACGGAGCTCAACTCCAAGTCCTTCACTGCTTACGAAGTGCTGGGCAGAATCTATTTGAAGATAGCAGATCGCGAGCATTCCATCGAAG
>JAHFBI010000301.1 GCA_023250095.1 Candidatus Melainabacteria bacterium | reverse complement strand
TGAAGTCGCCGCGAGTTACAGGGTCGTTGGGGTGGAATTTCTGGTCCTGGGTCGGATCAAGAATACCGGCTTCAGCAGCTGACTTCAGGCTCTCCTGCAAACGTGTCTCCGTGGCGCCTAGATCGGAGAAGCCCTTTGAAGTACCGCTTGTGCCGGTCGCTGTTGTTGCCGGCTCTTTCGTCGAGCCGCTTGTGCTTACGGCTATTGTGGACGGAATTGTCGAGCCGGCGGCAGGCACAGGCGGCGCCGGAAGGGCGGCAGGCGACCCAGCCACGACAAGCACGTGTCTGCTGTTAAGTCCGATGGCATAAGACACGAAAAAAGTGTCGGCTACCAGAAGGGCTGCAATAAAGATGCTGGACGGTTTCCACATAACTACTCTACCGTGACAAAAGTCATATCATCATTGTAGTCCTGAGTCTCGGTCACTTTGCGCGTATATTTGACCAGCGTCTCTCCGTCGGTAAACTTGTCACCGAATTTTTTCCCGGACATGACATCGAGAGTGTATTCATACCAGTCATGAGAAGTGTCGCGCTGGCTCAAAGGCAGAGCTTTAGCCTGGAAAGTGATGTGGTTTTCTCCCGGCTTGACCCAGCGCGTGATCTCGACATCGCGGTTAGGCGTGTGAAACTGATCGACAAGCTGCCCGTTCACATAGACTGTGATGGCATAGCCGACGCGATCCTGCCCGCCGGAGTGGACCCAGTATTGGTTTTTGAGACTGGTGAAAGGCGAGGTCTGACTGCCGACAGACACACCTGTGGAGCTTTGAGCCCCGGGAGTGCCTGAAGGCACGTTTTGCACCGGAGCGAATTTTTGATAAGTGCCAAAAAAATAACCGCCCGCCCCGGCCAACACAAGCAGCAAGAGCATTATCAAGAAGCCTTTGAAACTATCCATTGTTCCGCCGGAGGTAGAGCCCCCTTTGGGAGCGGTGCCCTTTGTGCTGTTCATATGCTTTACCTCGACATTTGAGCTGCTGCTGTCTTCCTGTCACAGAAGCCGTCTCACGGATCTTTGCTTCTGCGAAAATGCTAACTGTATGGCAACCGCTCGCCAAATTTTGTTAGAAATTACGCTTTACCAGGAGTTTTTAGCCGGGCTCTCCATTTGCTCCCCCGGGGCAGACTCAAGGCATGCCGACGACGACGACGGGCTTTCCATTTCCTCTCCAGGATGGGACTCAAGGCAAGCCAGGCTCTCCTTGGGAGGCAGGGCAGAACCCGTCAGCTGGGACAGGGACTCCATGATTTTCCAGGTTGTCTCGTCAAGATCTTTTGACGGCTCAATGGGTCTGCCAATCCGTACAACCACTTTCGCCCAGGGTCTGTCCGTGCCCGTGATGCCGATGGGCAGAAGCGGGACTCTGTTGCTGCGGGCGAAATAAGCCGGTCCCTGGTGTGGTTGACCGAGGACGCCGGGGGTCTTGTTCCTGGTGCCCTCAATGAACATTCCCAGTGACCAACCAGCCCGAAACATATGTTTGACAGCCTTAAAAGTCGACAGCTCGGGGCTGCTCCGGTCGACTGAAATGGCTCCATAAGTGAGGATCAGATCTTTGAGCACAGGCACATCGTAAAGCTCTTTCTTTGCCAGAAAAGCAATCGGTCTGTCTGTGGCAACGGTCAGCAGTGGCGGGTCGGAGTTGGATAAATGATTGCTTACGGCAACAAATGAACCCTTAGGCACGTTTTCCCTGCCGATCACTGAGAGCCTGTGACAGAGAATAAAAAGGGGGGCGAAAAGAAAGCGAGCCGTGACCATGTACAACATGGTCCTCGGGGGGCTATAAGCTTGGGGATCAAAGAGTGCGACCATGCCGGGCCTTCGGGGTCCAGTTCTATTGGGTCTTAACGGCAGCCGGACGAGGGATGGTGATTCTCACAATCGAATTGTCCTCTTGCTGGCTCACATAGAGATTGCCGTCTCGATCCAGTGTCAAATAATAGGGCTTGTGGAAACCGGTAGCAATGATTGTTGAGACGCCGGCCGGGCTGATGCGAGCAACCGTGCCACCGTTGTAATTGGCGACGTATATATTGTTATTATCGTCGACAGTCAGTCCGATCGGACCGCGCAAATTGACGCCGACGCTGAACGGGCTGCGCGTACCGTCCGGAGCTATCCTGTCGATAGTATTGGTCATGTAATTGGCCACATAAAGATTGCCCAGATGGTCGAAAGCCAGCCCGGAAGGAGCGGAAAAGCCGGTGGCAATCACGCGAAGGGAAGAGTTGGCCAGGACTGGCACTGGATTGGGCGCAGTGGCGGGCAAGGCGGCAGCTATCTGAGTCGGGCCGACAGCCTGTCCGATACCCGGAACATTTGCCTGTTGAAGGTCAAGGGAGGCAGGCGGCTGCGACGCCGGTAAAGCTTGCGGCCGCTCGGACAGAGGGGGCTGAGCCCACGGCACAGCCGGCTGCATCAAGCCGCCGGAAGAAGCAGGCGTGACTCCCGCCTGAGCTGAAGGTGCCGAAGGATCGCTTGCTTGCTGGTCCTGAGTTGGCATCACTCCTGAATTTGTAGAAGCTCCCGGCTGAGCATAGACAGGAGGCAGTTGAGCCGGAGAGTAACCCTGTGTGTAAGTTTGCTGGCCGATCACCTGCGACTGGACCGGATTTCCGCCGGACAGCTGGTTGCTCATAACCGCCATGCGCCTTTGCGCATCCGGGAAATGAACATTGTTGGGCGCAATGGAGGACAGGTGCTGGCGGGCTTCCCCGATGCGCCCGGTGTCTTGCAGGATCATACCGAGCTGAAAGTGAGCATCGGGGTCGCTGGGCTTCAGGCGCAGAACTTCCTCGAAACGCGGAATGGCATCTTTGTAGCGCTTCTGAGCCTGGTAAATGACAGCCAGATTGTACTGGGCCTCGGCAAGATTAGGATCTATGTCGCAGGCGCGCTTGAAAAAAATAATTGCTGACTCAGGACTCCCCTGCTTGTATGCCGACAGTCCCAGGTTGTACATGCTTATAGCGCGCGGATTGGAAGTCGGCATGCCAGGAACGTCACCCGTGCCGGTTTGCCCAGAATAAGAAGCCCCAGGCGGCAATTGTGAGTATGCTTGAGCCGAAGGAGCAGTGAGCAAAAGGCACGTCAGACAGACCTTTGTCACAAAACTCGATCGCAGAATAAATCCGTTCATTCAGAGGCTCCTGACATGATCCAGACAAGAAAACTAGTCCAGCATATCCTGAATTTATAGCTCATGGACAAAGCTTTCGCATTTCTTTTCTCAACAAAAAACTGGCAAAAACGTCGAACTAGGCTATTGTTGGGTATAGAAGCAATAGTTAAAGGTTTTTTTGCGCGCAGTCCGCCGAAACTCTCCTGCAGGAGCAGATCTCTAAATGCGAACACTGGGTCACATGCTCACATCAGCCGGGGTCGGGCTGGTTACTTACCATCGCTACAAATCTCCCGGAGCGGCTCTTGCCAGCTTTCTAGCCGGCTGGGTTATCGATATAGATCATGTGATTGATTATGTCCGGGCCCATGGCTGGAAAGTCAGCTGGTTCCACGTAAATGAAGCCAGGCATGAGGACTACAGCGGCAAACTCTATTTGCTCCTGCATTCATACGAACTGCTGGCCCTCTTTTTCTTGCTCTTTCGCCACCCGCGCAGGCAGCCTTACCGGGTCGGCATTACAGCTTCGGTCCTCACTCATTTGCTTCTCGACCAGAAATTCAATCCTTGCCGGCGCCCTGGCACATACTTTCTGGCACACCGCATACGTAAGCGCTTTGACGCCAGGAAGATCCTCGGTCCCTGAGTCTGCCATTCTTGAACTTGTCCTGACTCCTGAATATACAGCTTGAGCCGAAACTGCTGGCAGCGGCGTAGGCGAGTGCGCCCGGGTAATTCCTTTCTTGAGCTAAAACGAAAAAGGAATACCGACGGCGAGTCCGTCGGTATTCCTTTGACTTGGTCTTCTGTATCTTAAGGCGCTGTGAAGCTGCCTTCGCCAATCGGCGGATAGATGTCCTCTTCTTCCTCTTCTTCTTCCGGCGGCGGCGAATGTCCGGGGAAGCCGGTTCCGGCAGGAATGAGACGACCGATGATGACGTTTTCCTTGAGCCCGCGTAGCCAGTCTTTCTTGCCCTCGACAGCTGCTTCCGTGAGGATTCTTGTCGTTTCCTGGAAGGACGCAGCCGAGATGAAGCTTTCAGTGTTCAAGCTGGCTTTCGTGATACCGAGCAGCACAGATGTATAAAGAGCCTCTTTCGAGCCAATCTGTCTGGCTTTCTCGTTCTCATGCTCGGCGGCATAACGCTCGAGCAACTCGCCGGGCAAAAGAATCGTGTCACCAGGATCGTCGACGCGCACTTTGCGGGTCATCTGCCGGACAATCACTTCGATGTGCTTGTCAGCGATATCGACGCCTTGCGAGCGGTACACCGATTGAACCTCGTCAACCAGGTACTTCTGCGAAGCTTCGATCCCCAAGAGGCGAACCACATCATGCGGATTGGGCGGCCCGTCGGTGAGCGCCTTGCCCAGTGTGATTTGCTCGCCGTCCTCGACGATGACGTTGAGCCCGGAAGGAATCATGATTTCTTCCTCGGCACCCTCGCCGTAAACGACAAACAACCTTGTCTGGTCGTCTTCAGTAACTAGCTTGGCCCGCCCGGGCTTTTCGGCCAGGATGGCATTTTCCTTGGGCTTGCGCGCCTCCAGAAGCTCTTCCACTCTCGGCAGACCCTGGACGATGTCTCCTGTTTTCTGGCGCTCGTAAATGAGCGTCGAGAGGAGATCGCCCCGCTGGACCAGCGCCCCGTCTTCGCATTGAAGCTGGGTATTGCCTGAAATCAGGTAAGGTCTGCCGCGGCGGATAGTGATTTCGGTGCCTTCCACTTTCACCACCTGACCGGAATGCTGTGCTTCGGTCGATTTGGAAAGAGGATCGCTATTGCGCACCAGATCGCCTTCTTTCACGGCGACAGAGCCTTTGGCTTTCTGACTGAACTGCTGCTCCTCGGTGATGAGCAACAGACGCCTCTCGTCTGTCTTGGACAGCTGCACGCGGGCGGCACTCTTGGTGAGCACTTGCGTGGTGGCAACAGGGGCCCCTGCGCCGATAACATCTCCGGGCTCGACAGCCAGAAGCGTGACGTTGAGCTCGCTGTCGCGGCGCAGAAGAATATTCTCCTGCACGACGATATTGAGATCCTCGTCGATTTCCACTGTCCCTTTCAGCTGCTGGAGATTGCCCTGCAGCTGCAGGACCAGGCTCGTTCGCGTCAGCTGGGCACCTTGCAAGTGGCGCACTTTCTCGCGATCGCGGAAGAGGAGCTGTGTCACAGGACGGAGGCTTATCTTGTCGTCGGAGGCTCTGTATTTGAACTTGGTTTCCCTGGGTTCAATAAAGAATTCCTGTACCGGGCGCACAAGCAACTGTGTGGTGCCGTCTTCTCTTTCGAGAACGGAGATCATCCTGCGCTCGTCTACCTGGTATCCGGGGATGATTTCGGTGGCGGCTTCGACTATATCCCCGTCATTGACTTTCAGGTCTTCGATATTCTCCAACCCGACCACGTCTCCTGGACGAATTATCACTTCGTGAATAATGTCGTTGTCGGCGACGATCTCGATGATACCTTCCAGGTGAGCGAAGACATCCTTGACCACTTCCTGCCCTGCTGTCACCAGGTCGCCGGATTCGCACATCTTCAAGGATATGTCCTTGGAAATGAAGTGCGTCTCCTCTGGAATGAACAGGACGCGTCCGGGCTTGGTGACCACGCGGCGATCGTCGGTCTCGACGCCGTCGTAGATAATCTCACCGCCGGCGGTGACAGCATTGACGCCGTCATCGATCAGCTCGGCGATGATCTTGCCGTTTTCCACGATTTCGTCATTAACGACCTTAATCGTATAGACTTCCTTCGACTTGGAGACCTTCCAAGTGTTGCCCTGCTTGGCTGTCTCCAGCTTGGCGTTGCCGGCACCGACAGAGGCGATGACGACGTTTATCTCCTTGCCCTTTACCAGCTTTTTGTAGGTCTTCTTGCCGACTTTGTGCACTTCCGTTTCGAGATCCGGGCCGAAACGCACTTCGCCGCCATGCTCAGTCGAGATGGTTATCTCAGCCAGCACATCGTGAGAAGACACTTCCTGCCCGTCTTTCACCACGACATGAGCGCCAGATGGAAGATTGTACACATCGCCTTCCAGCACCCAGATGATGCCGGAACGGTTGGCCGTCCGGGAAATATTGCCCTGACGGTCGCGTTTTTCATCAGCCTGGAAGCCCCGGAACATGAT
>JAHFBI010000027.1:17663-26433 GCA_023250095.1 Candidatus Melainabacteria bacterium | reverse complement strand
TTTGCTAAAGGCACAGATCCAGCCAGGCTTGACCAGGGATGAATATCGGCGCCAGCAGGCGGTTTATCTTGAGGGAATGATTGGGACAATCGGGGAACAATCATCCTTTGCCGGCGTCATTCTTCAAAGTCTCTGCGCTGAACCACAAGAATGGTAAAGGAGGCGTCCCGAGCAAAAAAAGCATCGAGTAAATCTCAGCTGGACGATTGCCGGACCAAGGTGTTTCCTGCTGTTCGAATATTGCGTAATATATGCATGCGGGGAAATGGCAGTCCATGAAGATGAAAAACAGAGTGTTTACGCTTGAGGAAGCTCAGCGGATGATCCCTCAGTTGCAGACGCTTCTGGAGGAGTCTGCAGCGGATCTCTGTCAGCTTTTGTCAGCAATTAAACTAGCCAGCGATCGTTTCGAGCTGGCCGAAAAGCGTGTTGACAATGTCAGGTCTTCAAGTGGACCGGTGGCTAATCTTTCTGAGCTGCGAGTCTGCCGGGCCCAATTTCAAGATGCCATAGAGCAGCTCTCAAAGGCCCAGAATGAGTATGTCAGACATCTCAATCGCTGGGTCGAGCGAATTGCCAGCCATGGCGTGATTCTGCGCGATCTTCAAGAGGGTTTGCTGGATTTTCCAGCGCAAAAAAATGGCTTCCGCTATTTGCTTTGCTGGAAGATAAACGAAGCAGATATTGGATTCTGGCATCTGGAGAATGACGGCTATATGGGTCGCAAGCCGCTTGCGGCTCTTGAAGAATATTGCTGATCGCTGAACATCTCTCCTATATCAGTCGCTTATGCATGGCCCATACCAATTTTCCCGACTTTTCAACAGTGGCTGAGATTTACGTAACCAGTGTATAATTCAGCTTTGTTATTGGCTTTTACGGCAGGTGGATAAGATGAGGTCAAAGTTTCTTACTAGCGCTTTTGTAGTTGCGATCGGCCTTGGATTGGCAGGTATCGCACCTTCTTTCGCGGCTCCGGCGCAGCCGACATCGGTGAAATTCGGTTATTTCAATCTCGGTCTCGTCAAGATTTCCTACCCTGAGGCAGCTGGTTCTGAAGCTTTGAGGGTGCAGGCTGAAAATCAGCTGCGTCGTGATGTGGAACGCGGCAATGAAATGCTCCAGAAGGCGCAGCAAGACAAGAAGCCAAAAGATGAAGTTGAGAAGATGGCTAAGGAATTGCAGCTGGAGATAAATGCCGAGCAACACGCACTGGTTCAACTCGTGCAAAGCCAGTCGGCGACAGCCAATCAGGCCATTCAAGCAGCCGTGCAGGCGGTTGCCAAGGAAAAAGGTCTTGATGTGGTCGTTGATGGTGCATCTGTTTTCACCGGCGGGGAGAAAGTCGTTAACAACGGCGAAGACATCACCGAGGCTATCGTCAAGAAGCTGCAGCCGCAGGCTCTTCAACCGGGCGGTGGCTCTAGACCGGCACCGTCCACTACGCCTGCTGCCCCGGTCAACAGGTAATCTTGCAGGAAACGGGTTGGAGGTCCCCTTTTCGGTAGGGACCTCCAACGCCTGTGAGTTCTGCTAAATTTCGCCGAACTAGAAAGGGGTCAGGTACGAAGAATGCCCAGGGGAAGTGTTGACTCACTCCCTGCTAGAAAGTTCTTTGTGCAAATTGCCTGGAGTCAGGTTTTTGCAATTGGACTGTCCCCACTCCTGTCCCTTCAGGCTCAGGCTCAAACTGTCGGTCTCCCCGCAAGCGGTGGAGACTATCTTGGTAGCAAAATACCGGCGGGGCTTTCGGCATCTGAGCGCATGCTCGTGCAGAATGCGCCGAATATCACTGCTCCGCACTCAACAATCCTGCCAACTGATGTCATGCCCTTGCCGGCCGCTCAGGAGCGCATGTCTATTGGCGAGAATTTTCAGCTGCGCCTGCTGCAGAGCCTGCCGTCGCGATTTTACTTCAGTGGCAGTTGCGAAACATCTTTTCGCTATGAGACTAATCCTTTCCAGTTTCCAACCAAAAGGAAGTTCCTGACGCAGCTGCCGTCTCCCAATACGATCCGGCAGCTGAATTATTTTCAGCAAGGACAGATAAACGACCTGATCGGGCTGGTCAACGATGCCGACGGAATTTTCCGGGTGCTGCCCAACGTCTCGGGCGGTTGGACTCTCACGCCTTCGACAAGGCTCTTTGCGAACTATTTTGCCATTCGCGATTCGCTTTTCCATCACATCCGTCTGAACACAGTCATTCACTCATACGCCGGCGGTATTCAGCAAGATTTTAGGCTGGGTGACAGAGCAAACCTGCAGGCTGAATTTCAGTTCCGCGAACTCAACCAGATGCACCAGCAGTCTGTGTTTGATTTCCTGCCCGGTCTTACTTGCTCTTATATTCTCAATCCGAAGACTGTTTTATTCGCCAACGCCCTTATCCAGTTGCGAGGCAAGAAATATTTCCAGGCGCCTGTGAAGGAGCTCGATCCCTTTTATACTTTCGGCGGACTTTTCCAGAAATCCGGCTGGACTTTTTCGGCCTCGGCTACGTTTGTGCAGAATTTCCGCAATCAGTTCAAGCACAATGCTCAGATTCCAGTGAACAACTATGTTCTCATTGCCGACTTTGAAATTGCCCGGCGATTGTTCAAACAGATCCCCGGCTTGCAGGCATTTGTCAGGGCAGAGCCTATCTGGAACGGGCACTCTCATAACAGACCTGGTCTTGCCGGCGTGGACTTCCGTTTGTTCTATGGTATGAGAATGGCCCTGGCAAAGCCGGCGTTGACTGCCACAATCGAGCAGATTCGCGAACAATTGAAAGAGCAGGAGACTGCTCCACAAAGGCTTCAGCCTGGATCGAAGCCCTCGGCTTATCTCGAGCCGTATCAGCTCATCTCAGCCAATCCTCAGCCGATCCATGGATATTCTGGAGAAAATGGTGGTGCCGGACAGGGACAGTATCTCACTCCAGACATCGCCAGTTGTCAGGGCGCCGAGTGTGCCACACCCACTGATGAGCTTCCCGGCGCACTCAGCGATGCTCAGAGACAAATTGCCGATTCCGGCGATAGCCCGGCAGGAACAAGTGATCAGATTCTCAATCTTTCGCAAGCCACAGCCGACTGGTCGACACTGGAAGAGGCGGCTGAGAAGGCTGTCACCTCTTCCTCTGATGCAAGCTCCGCGCTTGCCAGCTTGATCGAGAAATCCGCTGCCTTGTCTACATCGGGCTCTTATTGTGATACAGCCGGGCGCACGAAACAGCTTGTCCAGTCAACACCGGCTCTGAAAGCGCCTGCCGTCCTCGTTGCTCAAGCACCGCGTGCGACACCGTCGCCGTCGGTACTTTTCACTACAGGATCCGCCCGTGTCAGCCTGCCCGCGCCAGAAGTTAAACTTCTGGATTTAAGCGCCGGGCGGATTGACTGGTCGGGACTTGAAGCTGCAGCTCTTGCTGCGGGCAGGTATCAGGCAGCCGACAGCCGGGCGCTTTCGGGCGTGGTTGAAAGAGCACAGAGCCAGTCGACTCTGACGGCGTATGCAGCCACTGCCGGGCGGACAAGGCAACTGGCTCCAGGTCTTATCCCTAGCACGCCGCTTGTCGCACAGGGGGACCTCCCCGCCACCTCCCCGACGCCGACAGACAAGAGTGCCAAACAGGAGTCGGACCGTCCGGCTTTGTGCCATGGAGAAGCACAGCCAATTCAAATGCGGATATTTGCCGAAATGAAGCCGGCAGGCTCAAGTCTCTCCGGGGTCTCCCATGCGGCAATTGCGTCAGTGCCGCGGGCCGTTCCGGCTACGCCGGTTTCGGAAACCTCGCTTTCTAAGATTCTGGACCTGTCCTGCTCAGCAATTGACTGGTCGGGACTTGAAACTGCCTGTGTTTCGGCAAGTCGTTATGTGGCTCCTTTCAGCCAGATGGTGTCCGTGCTGGCTGAAAGAGCTCAAGCTTCATCCAGCTCCATCGCTTACGGTGAGACTGCCACTCGCACCACGAGGCTGGCATCAGCTGCCAGGCGACTTTTTGTGCCTGGCGTTGCCTCCGCGCCGCCGCAAGCTAAGCCATTTGCCCGGGGCACAGAACCGGTACTCGAAAGCTCGCGCGCTCAAATTGTCGATCTTGCCGGGTCCGACTTTACTCAGCTGGAATTTGCTGCTCGCTCCGGCATGGGACCAGCAGCCTCCCGCAGCTCGGACATAGCCGAAATTACTGAAAGGGCGACGGCAGGCTCGACTCAAGCTCTCTACACATTGACCGCCGGCAGAGCCGATACGCTTGCTGCCCGAAAGCCGGACAACCAACCACTTGTTGCAGCAACGCCAGCAGTAGTTGTTGCTCCTTTTGCAGTGAAGCGGCCGGCGGTTGCATCTGCCAGTTCGCCAGCAGTAGCTGTTGTGCCTCGGACGGAGGCAGTAGTGGCGCCAGCGCCGGTGAAACCGCAGACGACACTCATCAGCCTGGGAGAGGCGCGCGTGGACTGGATGGGGCTGGAGGCGGCAGCTGTGCGTGCAGCTAACTGGGCGATACCCGGACATCTTGATCTCAGTCAGTTGATTGAAGCGGCAGCTGTGCGGTCGTCGAGCCAGGCATACAGACAGACAGCCGAGCGGTGCCAGAAGTTGGCTGTGCAGCTGCCACCGGCTCCGGTGCCTAAAGCGACGGCGACACCAGTGGTCGCCAGCTCGCCTGTTACTGCGATGGCGAAGCCACAAACAGTTGCTTGTGTCAGCCCGGTGCCGGTGGTTGCTCCTTTTGCAGTGAAGCGGCCGGCGGTTGCATCTGCCAGTTCGGCAGCAGTAGTTGTTGTGCCTCGGACGGAGGCAGTAGTGGCGCCAGCGCCGGTGAAACCGCAGACGACACTCATCAGCCTGGGAGAGGCGCGCGTGGACTGGACGGGGCTGGAGGCGGCAGCTGTGCGTGCAGCTAACTGGGCGATACCCGGACATCTTGATCTCAGTCGGTTGATTGATGCGGCAGCTGAGCAGACGTCGGCGACGGCATATATGTTGACGGCTCAGCGCACAGGTAAACTTGTCTCACATATAAATCAAGCGCCCCAGCAGCTGGCAGCGCGGCCAGCCAAGGAAATGGTAGGCGATCGTCAGGCGAGACCGTCCGAGACGAAAGATGCTGGCATCGCACCTCTTATCGAACTTGGTGACGCAAAGATCAGCTGGTCCGAGCTTACTGATTTATCGCTCAAGAACATCGATCTGTCCGCTCATTACCTGGGCGGGATCCATCAGATAATTGATGCTGGCGTCATGGAGTCGGCACGCATGTCGGCGATTGCTTTGGCGCGGCGTCCCCTGCCTGTGCGCAATTCTGCCCCTGGTGCTGCCAGAGGTACATCGGCTACTCAGCGTGTGCTCACCATGTACGCCCAGCGCAAAGAAAATCCCTCCTCTGGCAATGCTGGACAGGCAGCTGATAATGGAGACTCGAAGTCGAGAGCTAACCTGGAGCGGCAGTCCGCTCAGTCCACACTTGTAGACAGTGTTGCCGGTGATTTAGATCGCCTGCGCCAGATCGAGCTTGACAGGGCGAAAAAGGAGCGAGAGCGTAAGCTTCTGGCAGAAAGGTCCCGCAGCAAGCCGACCGCCACAACCATGGAAATGCGTATAGTGCCGCCACTGCCGGTGGTGCAGATGGATGGCAAACAAAATCCATTCAGGGACTCCGGGCTCGACCTGAAGGCACCATTGATGCTTAATGTCGTTCGCTAGTGAGCTAGCAGTGTCTCTCAGTTATTGATTCAGCGGTAGCCAGCCATTCAGGGCGATTGTAATTAGGAAAAAATGTTGCCATTGCCAGCGTCACTTGCTGGTTCCGCAGGCGACAATACCTTTTTGATTCTTGCGGGCAAGGATATTTCAGGCGGTGGATCGCTGGCGCCCGGGGCAGACTTCCTGAATGACGTCCTGGATTTTTTCCATGAGGCGTCCGAGTCCGGTGCGGTCGCGGGCCGAGACAATCACCGGATTGGGCAACTGGCTCGACAGCCAGGCGAGGTCTTCGTGCCTTGACTTATCCGCTTTGTTCAGGACAGTGATCATCGGTTTGTCAACAGCGTGCAACTCGCTGAGAACATCGTGTACGCTGGATATCTGGTCCATCACGTTAGGGTGGGACGCGTCAACGACATGGAGCAGGCAGTCAGCAACAACGACTTCTTCGAGAGTGGCGCCGAATGCGGCAATCAATGATAGGGGTAATTTCTTGATGAATCCGACTGTGTCTGTGAGAAGTACAGGGCTGTGATCAGGCAAAACTGTGCGCCTGGTGGCCGGGTCGAGAGTAGCGAACAATTTATCCTCAACCACGGCTTCGGACTTGGTGAGAGCATTGAGCAAAGTCGACTTGCCGGAGTTTGTGTAGCCGGTAAGCGCGACTACGGGCATCTTCTCGAAGATGCGTCTGCGCCTTTGCGTATCACGATAGCTTCTGATTCGGATAGTCTCTCTCTCGAGCAAGTTGATGCGATCGCGTATGCGCCGGCGATCAACTTCCAGTTTCGTTTCACCGGGACCTCTGGTGCCGATGCCGCCGCCCAACCTGCTCAGGGTCAGTCCCTTGCCAATCAATCGCGGATAAAGGTACTTGAGCTGCGCCAGCTCCACCTGGAGCTTTCCTTCTTTAGTGTTGGCGCGCTGGGCAAAGATGTCCAGGATGAGTTCGGTGCGATCTATCACCTTGACGCCGACCGTGTCTTCCAGATTGCGTTGTTGATTGGGGGTCAATTCTTGATGGACGACCACCAGATTAGCTCCGAGCTCCTGAACGAGCAGAGCCAGCTCCTGCACTTTCCCGGAGCCGAGGAACATGCGCGGGTCGCCCTGCAGGCGCGATTGTGTCAACCGCCCGCAAACAGTAGCGCCGGCAGTTCGGGCAAGCTGAGCCAGCTCGTCGAGATCATCCTCCACTTCCCAGGCATCGAGCCCTTCGGTGATAAGAGCGACGAGTACGGCTCTTTCTTCGCCAGCCGCCACGGGGAATTTCGGGGCGATACGCCGGAATTCATCTTCCAGGGATAAAATCAGCTTCTGAAAATCTTCTTCCTGAGCCTTTCGCACTGTGCAGGCAGGCATTAATTTCCAGAGTTTGCCTTCGCCGTCGCGGCTGGGCAACAGGTGAGCCATATAAATAGCATCGGCAAAACGTGAATGCTCGCCCCGGCTGCGGCTGAAAGTGCCATTTTCATCCACCTGGATGTATACGAGCATGTCGAGACGATTGCGTGCCAGGCACTGCAAGTCTTCTTTGCTCGGGCCGCTCTTGCCATTGCCGGCACGGCTATTTGTCAGGTGTGCATGAATGATGCGATGACCGCAAAGTCTCCCCGGACCGCTTCTAACACCCTTGAGCTCGGGCAGGTTCACATCTTTGGGCTGCCCGACAGTGATATTGACGACCTGTCCACGCCTGTTAACGACCACCGACAGCGCACATCCGGTCTCATGCGAGAGCTCGGCTATTGTCTCGGCCAGGTCTGAGGTAAGGACTTTGTCTTCAGGAATCCTCTGTTGCAACAAACGCTGCAGCTTTTGAATTTCGGACTTTTTCAGACCCTTGGCTCGGGTGAGATCAAGTTTTGCGTGCAATCAGCAGTTACCTCTTTAAGGGGATTTTTGGAGCGTCAACCAACTTTATCAGCTAGCTGGACCTAAGCGGATCATACTCCCTGGCAGGCTAGAGTGCAGCGGAAATTTAATGTGCCGCTGATTGTTTTGTCCAGGCTCTGCGCCCGGAAAGCTTGCTGGATAAGTCTTTTGCTTGATCTCTCCCTGGCGCTTGACTCCCCCAATATCAAGCCGAGGAGCAGGAATTTCCTATTTGAGCTATTTTGCCCGGGCTTTATCGGGGTGTCCGAAACTATCTCAGGCAGTCAGCAAGAACCTATCTGGTGGCGCAAAAGCGGCCTTGCGCCAGACTCTCCGCAGGATTTCGTAGTGGGGATGAGTTTGCCGGGGTTGAAAAGCAGGCGAGGATCGAAGGCCTCGCGCACGCTGAGCATAGAAGCAAGGTCAGAAGGGCAAAAGGCTGCTTTCATCTCGAGGAGCTTTTCCACCCCGATGCCGTGCTCGCCGGAAAGTGTGCCGCCTAGATTCACGCACAATTCGAGGATTTCCCGGCCTGCCAGAAGGACTCGCCTGACTTCGGCTTCGTTGTCCCGATTATAGAGCAGGCACGGGTGAAGATTGCCGTCGCCGGCATGGTAGACATTGGCGATTGGCAGGTCGTGTTTCAGTCCAATTGAGTGAATTTCAGCAATTGCTTCGCGCAGCTTCGAGCGCGGAATCACGCCGTCCAGAACATAGCCGTGCGGTGCCAGGCGCCCGAGGGCGCCGAAGGCGGACTTCCTTGCTTTCCAGATCAACATCCTTTCCTGAGCATCGGCAGCCCAGTGAATGTCCAGACATTTGTTATTGAATGCGCATTGCTCGACGGCAGCTTTCTCAAGTGCGATGGCGGACTTCGGACCGTCGAGTTCCACAACGAGCAGTGCTCCGGCATCGCGCTTAAGTCCAAGCTTGTGGCAGTCTTCCACACAGTTCAAAGTCATAGCGTCAATCATTTCCATGGCTGCCGGTATGATGCCCTGAGCGATGATGTCCGAGACGCACTGCCCGCCGTCTTCCAGGCAGCAGAAATAAGCCAGCATTGTCAGGGCATCTTGCGGTCGCGGGGTCAAACGCAAATAGGCTTGTGTGGCTATGCCGAGAGTGCCCTCCGAGCCGACGAATAGCCCAAGCAAATCCAGACCAAGGCAGTCGCGTGCTTTGCCACCGAATACGGTGACATTGCCGTCGG
>JAHFBI010000027.1:0-17653 GCA_023250095.1 Candidatus Melainabacteria bacterium | reverse complement strand
AGCGTGTTGTTGACTGTCATACCGTATTTGAGCGTGTGGGCGCCGCCTGCATTTTCGGCGATATTGCCACCGATTGTCGAGGCGATCGAAGAGGAAGGGTCCGGAGCGAAGTAGAGGTTATATTTCTCGGCGGCGCAAGACACGGCCGCGTTGGTGACGCCGGCTTCCACATGCGCGCATAAATTGTCCGGATCTATTTCCAGAATGGCTGTCATTCTGGTCAGGACCAGGCTTAACCCGCCCATCACTGGTGTAGCTCCGCCGGAAAGACCTGTGCCGGCGCCGCGGGCTGTTACAGGCACATTGTAGCGGGCTGCAAGTCTGACGACGGATTGCACTTCTTGCGTTGTAGAGGGAAGAACGACAAGATCAGGGATAGCCGTATCCAGGGTTTCTCCATCGCACTCGAAAACGGCAAGATCCTCGGCGGCTGAAAGAACCCACTGGGCTCCAAGCTCAGCCTTGAGTTCCGCCTCAAGCTCTCTGTATTGCTGAGGCTTCTGGCGCGGCAAATGTCCTGTCCTTACTGGCGGCGACCGATTGTTTCCTTGTCGCCAATAGTATAGCGAAAACCTTCGTTGCCGTAGTTCTGGGTGAAAGTTCCCCACTTCTGCACAAACTGGCGCCTGGAGCCTTGCGGAAATTGCAACACAGAGAGATCGCCCTCAAGCGATTTCACTGACTGATAAACCAGGACGTTGAAGAGGACATTGTTGCTCTTTTGGGACATTTGCAAATTGGTGATATGCCCGTCTCTGGTTACCACGTAGCCCAGGTTGGATAAAAGCGGCGGGCTGTGCCGGAAAGCAGCGCGGGCAAAGAAGTTGAAACGCTCGAATATGGTCGCAGCCACTCGCTTGTGCCAGGCGTCCCAGGCCAGTTGCATGTCCGGGGAGGAGTCTGGGTCGTTAGGGTTGTAATTTTGCATGGCTTGCAGCGGCTTTTGCGGCACCTGCTCGGGAATGTCGTCGGGCGCGCCGTCTATTGGCATGTTATTGGGAGCTACCATGGGCGTCTGCTGTTGCCCTTGAAAGTTGCCCTGGTCTTCGGCCTGGAGGTTAAAGGGCTTTTTGGGTGGTTTGCGCGTCGGCGGCGCCTTGAAAGCGGAAGGAGGTGCGTCAATTGCCTCTTCGGCTTCGCCAGGTCCGGCAAAGGGGTCGGCGTCCTTATCTATATCCCGGCGGCTCAAGCCAGGCTTCGGGTCTGGCAGGTGACCCTGTTCGGTGACGCTGCCTTTCAAGACATCGGCTGAGCCGGGCAGGGCAATAAATGAGACTGTTGAGCAAAGACTCAAGGAAGCAATGAATCCGGCAAGGAGGATAGACGATCTTTTCACGATGGCTGCTCTTGATGTCAGGAGATCATAGCTTTACTTTAGCTAATCTATTTAAAAAGTAAAGGTGGCGAATACGGGGCGGCACCCAGGGGCAACTTCACTAGAATAAAGCACAAGACAGGATTCAGGGTGATCAAAGAGGCAGAAAGACAAAATGCCGGCAGGGATTGTCGACAGCCATGCGCATCTCACCTGGGATTCCTTTCTGGAAGATCGGCAGGCAGTTATTGAACGGGCCCTGAATGCGGGTGTCGAGCAGATTGTCAATGTCGGTGTCAATATTGAGTCAATCGGCGATGTCCTTAGCCTGTCCGAGCGATATCAGCAAATATTTGCTGCCGTCGGGGTCCACCCGCATGAAGCTGAATCCTGGGATGAGGCTTCAGAAAATGCCTTGCGCCAGGCGGCAGCTCAGGCAAAGGTAGTAGCAATTGGCGAATCCGGTCTGGACTTTCACTACAATTTGAGCGTCAGGGAAAGGCAGCTTGATGTTTTCGCCAGACAGGTCGAGCTGGCGCGCGAACTGGACAAACCGCTGATTGTGCACAGCCGTGACGCCTGGGAGGAGACTTTTGAGATTCTGCACAGGCACGGCAAAGGGCAGGTGCGCGGCGTTTTTCATTGCTTTACCGGCAACCCGGATCTCCTTGGGGCTATTGCCGAGCTGGATTTCTATGTATCTTTCTCGGGCATTCTCACATTTCCAAAATCAAGCGATATTCAGGCAGCCGCCCGGCTTGCCAGCTTTGAGCGTTTGCTTGTTGAGACCGATTGCCCTTACCTGGCACCACAAGGTAAACGCGGCAAACGCAATGAACCGTCCTTTGTCTGGCTGGTTGCCGGGAAACTTGCCGAATTGCGCGGGTGCTCCATCGACGATCTGGCTCATCTGACTGCAACAAATGCCAGGCGATTATTCGCTCTGCCGCTGCCTGAGCCGGTTGAACCTGCTAGAGGAGATTTGACTGAGCCGTAAAGCAGCAATCGGCATAAGACTCAATTGGGTTTGTCTAAATTGTCCCAGGACGGCGCAATCTCAGGCCCGATGCACCACCTGTCCTACACTCCACGGCTCAAGCGCTGAATTTCCAATTGCAATGTTGGAGTATGGTACTTCAAAATAGTGGCAATTGATGAATTGCAGGAGCACTGATGGCGGTGCCTCCGGCGAAGCCTTTTACTATTCAACCTGAATTCTCAGGCCGCTGAAAAGCGCCCTGCTTCTCGCGCGGCTCCTTGTTTCTACCGTTGGCTTAAGGGTGTTGGCATAATGAACAGAAGTAAACGGGCAAGTGTGAAAAGATCTGCGGCAGCTTTCACTCTTGTGGAAGTACTGCTGATTGGAGCAATGATGGGTTTGCTCTACATGATGGCTGTTCCCAATTTTATCGCCATGAGTGTCAGAGCCAAACGCGCAGGCGTTATACACAATATGCACACGACTCAGACGGCAGCCGAGCTGGCCGGAGTCGATGGCGGCGGTACTTTCCCTGTAGGCGTTGACGATCAGCTCAAGAGTTATTTCCCTCACGGTGGAAACGATGGAACGACACCGGCTCCGGAGGGCTCTATCAACCCGTTTACGAATATTCCGGAATTCCCTATTCTTGGCAATATCTCCGATGTGGATGCGGCTCGTAACGCTGCACCTGCGGATGTTCTTGCCGAAGGGGCTGTGGAATACAGCGGGATCATGGACGATCCTGATTCGGGCGTAGCCGATCAATATGCCATCCGTGGTGCTGCAGCCGGCGGCAAGATCATTTCCAACAGCTCCTCTACGACACTCGTTCTCTCTTGCCAGTGACATCCACCATTTCTTGCAGCCGATCTAGCGAGGCGCCCTCTCGGGGGCGCCTCGCTGTCTTGAGGCATAGCTGCAATGGAGACAAAACCATATACGGTGACCGGCAGCTGACTCGGGAGCTCGCCTCATGCAGAAGATGACTGTTGGCGCACCTGTCCCTGGCAGCAGCTGAAGACAACACTAAGGACAGTTCCCCCGGACTGACAATCGGCTAATATTAGTGGCTGAAGCTTTTTCTTTTTGCTTACTTGATGTCCAATGGATAGCCTGGTCGAATTTGCCAAAAGATTGTCTCGTGGGGGCACTCTCAGGACTGTAATCACGCTGGCTGTCCTGACTCTCTTCTTGAAAGAACTGCCCTGGTTTGGCTGGCTTTTCAAGCCCTTTCGAACTTTTGATTTTTTCTTGCACGAGCTCGGTCACGCTCTCACGTGTCTGGCGACCGGCGGCACCGTCAGGTGGATAAAGCTGGGTGGTGGCGGCATAACTGATTGCAATGGGGGAGATGCCGTGGCAATCGGACAGGCCGGATATTTAGGGCAAGCGCTCTTGGGCTCGCTTCTCATCATAGTGTCCGGGCGCCCGAAAGCAGCCAATTTCATATTGCTCTTCATCGGCGTTGCCATCGGGCTTGTCAATCTGTTTTTTCTCAAGGACAAAGTGAGTATAAGCTGGGCCTTCTTTCTAGGAGCCGCTCTTGTCTTTGCTGGCTTGCGTGTACGCCAGTCCTGGGCGCATTTCATCGTGCTGTTGCTTGCAGTGCAGACGGTGCTCTATGTTTTCGCTGACGTGGAACTTGTGCTTGAGCATTCTCTGGGCTTCCTGCCTCAGATCCCTGAATCCGATGCCACGCACATGGCCAGGCTGACAGGCACCCCGGCCTTTGTGTGGAGTATCGTCTGGTGTGTTTGCTCGCTGGGCATGCTTTTCCTTGCTCTCTATTTCAGTGGCCGGATGTCCGACGACGTTGAAGAAAGCGGGAAGAGCGAGCCTCCCCAGTCCGTCGGTTAGGGCGTGAGCCTTTGGCGGTCTCTGGGAAAGAGCGAGGCCAGCTTCACATTCGGCAGACCAAGCAATTGCTTGGTCAGGCGCTCCAGTCCTATTGCCAGTCCCCCGTGGGGCGGCATGCCGTATTGAAAGCATTGCAAATAGTCACCGAAGCTAGACGGGTCGAGTCCTCTTTTCTCCATTGTCGCCACCAGCTTTTCAGGTTCATGGATGCGCATGCCGCCGGTCGTCACTTCCAGCCCCCTGAAGAGAAGATCGAAGCTGGCGCTCAGCTGCCCGCAGGGTGCCGGCATGGCATAGAAGGGTCTGAGCGATACCGGATACCTGGTGACATAGACGAGGTCGGAATTGGCGCTGGCAGCGAAATGCTCGCATAGCAGTCTCTCTCCTTCAGGGTCGAGATCCTGGCTGGTAGACACACCTTTCCAGGCATATTTCTCCTTGAGCAATTGTCGGGCATCGCTCAGAGCAATCTGCGGAATGGAGTCGAAGTGCGGCACAGCCGCTCCGTAAAGTTTCAGTTCTTCAGAGCAGAACTGGTTGAGAAAGCTGAAAATGTGGCTCAACAACCGAGTTTGCATGGCAATTATGTCCTGTTCGCTTTCTATGAAGCCCATCTCGAAGTCCATGCTGATGTATTCATTAAGATGGCGGGTCGTGTCATGCTCTTCAGCTCGGTAAACAGGACCAATTTCGAAGACTCTCTCGAAAACGCCGACCATCATCTGTTTGTAGAACTGCGGGCTCTGGGCCAAATAAGCCTGCTTGCCGAAATATTCCACGCCGAACAATTGCGCACCGCCTTCGGTGCCTGTCGAGACGATCTTCGGCGAATGGATCTCGGTGAACCCTTCGCTTTGCAAGAATTCCCTGAAAGCTCGGCAAATGGCTGCGGCTACTTTGAAGATTGAGCGCACTTTCGGATTGCGCAGAGTGAGGGGACGGTAGTCCAGCATCGCCGACAGGGTGAGCGATTCCACTTTGCTGCTTTTCCCTACTTCTACGGGCAATGTAGCTGTTGTGAGGGACAGAAGCTCTATGGACTCTGCGCGCAATTCGACGGCGCCGCCCCTGGGGTGGGGGAACAGTTGCCCTTGGAGAACGACAGGACATTCACATGCAAGCGAATCTGTCTGGGCGACAAGAGCTTGATTGTCCACGACCGCTTGAATGGTGCCTGTTCTGTCGCGCAGTACGAGGAAGACAAGATTGCCCATACGGCGGATTGTCTGGACATGTCCTTTGAAGCGGACGTGCTTGTGCAGGTGCAAGTTAGCTTCTGTTGCACAGATTTGTGTAATTTCCATTTTGGGTCCTCAAAACAAAAAACCGCAAGTTTCTGGAACTTGCGGTCGGGGGATGCCGTTTATCTCGAATTATGGACGAGACCTGCCTGACCGCAAGCAGTGATTATCCATGCGATCATTATTATTGTTGTTGGCAGACTCGCCAGCACCAGGTGTCTGGCGCAAGGCAGCAATTAAAATAGATCTGCAAGGGGAACGCATATGATTTTCCTGCGGTTGACTTGCATCCTAAGCTACATGGAAGGAGCCGTCAAGGAAATGTCCCGGCTGATTAAGTTAAGCCTTCTCTAACTAGGCGAACAGATCTGATTGTCGAAGATGATGCCGGCGTTTGTCGCAGTCCATCTTCAATTGCCTCAAGGCTGAGGCACCTTTGACCGTCCTGCCTGCTTGCGCGAGTACCAGTCGCCTTGATGGCTCTCGATCAACCCGGCAAGTTCGAGCATTGTCACAGTGGCTGACATTTCGCCAGCCGACATACCGCTACTTTCACAAAGGGAATCGAAATGGATGGGCTCGAGGCCGAGCATGTCGAATATCTCCTTTTCTCTGCCGTATAGTTCGACGACAGCCGCTCCAGGCTTGCCGGTATCGACCGGAACCCACTGCAATACGTCGAGTACGTCTTTATGATCGTTAGTCAGATGAGCCATGTTCCGCTGGATAAGATTGTTTGTGCCGCGGGACAGAGGGCTGTCGACTCGCCCCGGCACTGCAAAAACCTCGCGGTTCTGCTCGAACGCTAGCCGGGCAGTTATGAGTGCTCCTGAGAATTCGCCGGCCTCGACCACGACAACGGCCTGGCTGAGACCGGCGATAATGCGATTGCGCTCGGGAAAGTGCCATTTCTCGGGGCGGGTTCCCGGGAAATATTCCGAGACGACAGCACCTCGGTTATCGGCAAGTATTGCTTCGTAAAGACGCCTGTTCGAGGCCGGATAACAGAGGTCTGCTCCGGAACCTACGACGGCAATGGTCCTGCTGCCGCCGGACAGCGCTCCCCAGTGTGCTAGCGAATCGACGCCGAAAGCCAGCCCGCTTACCACAGTCACTCCATTTTCTGAGAGTCCGGATGCGATGTCTTTGGCCAGCCGCTGTCCATAAGCTGTCGGGCGCCTGGTGCCGACCACGCCGACTGCGTGGTGGAAATCCTCCTCCTGCAATTGCCCTTTGACAAAAAGCACCAGAGGCGGGTCATTGATATGTTTCAAGCAAGCAGGATAAGCCATGTCGGCATAAGAGAGAGCATCGAGCCCGCTTAGGCGTACGGACTCACGAATTTTGCCCGGGTCGACCTGCCGACGTTTTTCCAGGAAGGCGATGATAATCTCTGCCTTGAGCTGTGTCGATGCGGCAAGCTCGTCAGCGCTTGCCTGCCAGGCTGAGGACAGGCTGCCCATGCGATCGAAGAGAACACGGATAATCTGCCTCCTCGAGCTGGTTCTGGCGAGCTCGGCTGCTGCCAGCCAACAGCCAAGCTCTTCGTCGCCGAGGTGCTCTAAGCTGCCAACCATAAAGAACCTCCTGAATTGTAAGCAATTGTAGCCCGTTGTGAGGCAACTTTCGAGGTGACGGACAAGACCAAGCCCATATGTCCTTCCAACAGAAGACCTGGCTGGCAGGCGCCCTGTCATACGTAGTTCTCCCAGTTACAAGTGTTCCTCAAGCCCCTATATTTGAGGGCCGCCCCTGAGGTAACAGTTAGATGGCAGTGAACAAGCGCCTGAACGCCTGCACGAAAGCAGTTTTTTCTCTTGTGTCATGTCTTGCTCTTTCGTTTGCCCCTTCTTTTGCTCAGGGTGAGGAGGCTTCGGCAAAGAAGAAAACATTTGCCCTTTCTGCCGTGGTTGTTGACAAGCCGCAGCTTTCGCGCACTGAAATAGATCCGATGGCCCTGGGCATGGGCATGGCTTCCATGCCGCCAGGCGCGGGCTTGCCCTTGCCTCAGATGCCGGCCAAATCGAGCCGCCCGGCTCCAAGTACCAATTCACAGGGACAGTCTCCCAGGACCCTTGACAGCAGTTCTTCTTCCTCCCTTGCTGAATACAATGTTGACTGGTCAGGTTGGGTCAGCCGTTTTGCTGACCGCTGGTTTTACTTGCTGAGATCTGCCGAATATGAGATTGGCGTGCAGTTTCAGACTGCAAGGCCAGCGCTCATCCAGTTCACCTGCTATGCTGATGGAACAATTGGCAATGTCTGCCTGAAGCAAAGCTCCGGAGTCGCTGCTTACGACCGGTTGCAGGTTCAAACCCTGTTGTTGTCCATGCCGCTTGCACCATTTCCATCTGGAACCAGACGCAAAGCTATAACTCTGGTTCAAGGGTGGGAATCGCACCGACGGCAGCCCGGCGAAGAAGACTTCCAGCCCGGAAGCTTCGGCCGAGGGTTTCCGCAGGAGAAAGTCAGTAAATGTGTTGCCGAAAGGTAATGGCGCGGATTGGCTCAGGTACTCTGGCTGTCTTGCTTTTAGCGATTGTGGCGCTGCTGCCCCCCAATACAATCGAGCCGAGCCGTGCTGCCGGCAGCAAGACGTCCGCTGACCAGATACCGCCGGTTGTCACGACCCTCGAGCAACGTCTTTTTTTCAAGAATTATAGTGAGGATGAGCTGAGCGTGCGTGTTGAGCGCATCGAGAAGCAAGTCTTCGGCGAGGCGCTTGCCGGGCAGATGCAAGAACGGCTTGGCCGGCTAGAAGAGTTTTTGGCGCAGCGCCAGAAAGAAGAGCAGCAGAAAGACGAGGCGCAAGCTGCCCAGAAGGCAGCTGAGCAAGCAGCTAAGCAGGTTGCCGAAAGCCGCCACCCGGCCAGGAATCAGCCGCCAGTGCCCTCAAGCGATGACTCGGATATAGAGCGAGCCAGAGTAGCCATTCAAGCAGCTCGCGAGCAGGAAATCGCCGATTTGCTCGCTCAGGGCGTTGAGTTGTGGCGGAACAAGCGAGGTCAGCAAGCTCTGGAGCGCTTTGAGCAAGTGCTGCGGCTTGATCCGCATAATGCCGAGTCCCATTTCAGCATGGGTATCATTGAAGAATCGGCTGGCAATTATGTCGAAGCTCTGTCGAGCTACAGGCAAGCCATGCAGTCCGACCCCAGCAACCGGGAATACAAGGATGCCGTTGCCGTCGTCGAAAAGAAGGCTCAGTCGAAACAGCGAACAACTGGCTTGCAAGCCGACCTGAAGATTCTGGCGGAAAACGCGCTTGCTGCCTTCAAACGAGGCGAATACAATTCTGCCCTTGATCTATACATGCAGCTCGATGCCAAAGCGCCTTCTCAACCTCTGGTCAAGTACAACATGGGCACAATCTATCTGGTCATGAAAGATCAGTCCACTGCCTTGTCGTATTACCAGCAGGCACACAAACTTGATCCCAAGAACGAGCGTTATGCAAAGGCTTATGCCGAACTGGCTGCCGCAGTCAAGAAAGTTGAGAAAGAACAAGCTGGCGATGCCAGGCTCGAAGATGCCGAGCTCAAGCAGGCTCAGGCTACCTCGAAAAAATCTTCCGGCAAAGTGAATCGCTCGGCGCTTTCGTCCCCCAGGGGTGGCTCGGGAATGTCAGCTCCTTTTGGCATGCCGACACCCGGACGCAGCTCTTTTGGCGTGAATCCGGCCATGTTCCAGCATGGAGTGCCCGCTCCTCGCCCGCAAGCGCCCGGCGGCGTTATGAGCGCACCGCAGGCGCCCTCTCAACAGGATGTTATGGCCAGCTTTGGCTTGATGGGCTCAGCTAACGGGCAGGGCGTAACTCTTACAAACGTCGGCATTGCCAGCCGGGCTCAAGCTGCAGGGCTCCAACCGGGCGACGACATCAAAGCCGTGGACGGAATTCAAGTATACAAACCAGAAGACATCAACCGTATTCTCCAGCAAAAGGGCAGCGGTGCCCAAATTCAGATGCTGATCATGCGCAACGGCAATCTGGCGGTGGTCAATCTCTAGGGCAAGAACAGGACGGTGTCCTTAGCGCTCAACCAAGGGATGGAATGCGGAACCAGAAGGTGCTGCCCTGTCCTTGCTGGCTTTCGACGCCGATTTCGCCGCCGTGCTCATCGACAATTGCTTTACAGATAGCCAGTCCGAGCCCTGTTGAGGCGGTGATCTTTCGTCGTGCATTGCCAGCCTGCTCGAATCTGGCGAATATTCGCTGCCTGTCAGCTTCGGCAATCCCTGGCCCTCGATCGCTGATTCGCACTTCCTGCCAGCCGGGCTTGTCCACCAGCGAAACTGTAATCTCTGAGTGCTCGGGCGAATACTTCAAGGCGTTGGAAAGGAGGTTGATGACGACCTGGACTATCTTTTCGCGGTCGGCTTTAAGCGCCGGCGCTGCCCCTGAGACTTGAATTCTTACTGCCACCTTGTCTGCCAGCGGCGCCACCGCGGCGGCAGCGTCATTGAGCGCCTGAGCCATATCCACAGGAGCGAGCCGCACTGACCGTCTTCCCTCAGTTGCTTGGGCGAGGTCGGTCAGGTCGTCTGTTAGCGCAAGCAGACGGCTGACGTTTGTCTTGGCGCTGCCGATATTCTTTAGGACAGCCTCAGAAAGCGGACCCCAGTTGCCTTGCTCTAGGCGTGTAAGACACTCTCTTGCCGACACAAGTGGAGAACGGAGGTCGTCGCTTATGACGCTCAGGAATTCTTGCTTGAGTTGCGCCAATCTGTGGCGTTCTGTGAGGTCCTGGATGGACACGAGAACTTTCTGCCCAGCGGCTGTCTTGAGTTGACTGGTTGAAAGCTCCACTGCAAAGCGTTTGCCGCAAGAAGACATACCCGTATATTCGCCCGCGCTCACGCTGGCGGTTGCGCCACCGCTGCCAGTTAAGCCCGGTGAGCCAACGAACCTGGAAATCGAAATACCGTTCACGTCAGCATTGCCCAGTCCAAACAGCTCTCTGGCTTTCGGGTTGGCAGCTTCAATCTTATCGCCTTCGCCCAGAATAAGAAGCCCGACAGGCATATCCCTGAGCACGCTGGCTAGTCTCGATTCACTTGCCTTCAAGCGTTGTTCTGTGGCAGTAAGAGCTCTTGCCATATCGTGAAACTTGCCATCGAGAACGGCAATCTCGTCGCAACCGCTTATGGGCTCGCTTAATGGCAGATGATGTTCCAGAGCGACTGTGTTTGTGAGGATAATCTTCAGGCGTTGAATGATGCTGGCAGCAAAGAAGCTGGAAAGATCGATTGCCAGGAGGACGTTGAACACAATGCCTGCCATCAGGAGATTGTTGATGCTCCGGCGTAATTGTGAAAGCTCGGCAACCTTGACGCGGTGTAGCGCTTCTTCGTGAGCGACAAGCTCCCCGAGCCGCAGGCAGGCAGCCAGTCCGGAGGTTCCAAGCTTGAAAGCCGAGGACAGGGCGACCTGCCCGCTGGGCGCCGTGCCGCCGGCGAGGGATCCTGCCTGGAGGAAGGCATGGATGACACAGTCGATGCGGGCCGATTGCTCGGCATTGCTGCCCTTCAGCCCTTGCAATTCGCTTAGCTCCTGCTGCAAGACGGCAGTCGCCTGCTCTAATTCTTCGGACTGCATGCCTGCGCCAAGCCGGATGCACTCGACTTGCGCCGCCAGCACTCTCGACCAGAGAGACTGGATTTTCTGGCTGTGTTTCAGAATTTGGAAAGATTGCACGATAGCCAGAGATGCGGCGTCCGCCTGGTGAACAAACCCGCTGACTGCCATGATCAGGACGATCTGGCAGATGACAGGAATCAGAACGACGATGAGTCCTTTATGCCAGACGGTGAGGGCTGAGCCGAAAAGCCGTGCGGTGATGCCTGCTGCCGGCTCAGGACCGATGCTTTGAGGGCGCAGTGACGCGCTGCCGGAAGTGATACCGGCACTGGTGCGTTCCTTGCTATCGCGATCTGTTTGCCACATAGTCCCAGCCGCCTGGAAGTGCAATTATCAAGGGGCTGTGCCGAAGCCTCCTGAGTTTATGACCTTCTGAGACACGGGTATTTTGAACCAGAAGGTGCTTCCACCCCCTCGTTCGCTTTGTATCCCGATTTCCCCGCCATGTGCCTTGATAATGGCCTGGCAAATCGGAAGTCTGAGTCCGGCTCGCCTACTGTCTGCGTATGCAGTTTGTGGAGCCCACCGGTCGAAAAATGTCAGCCGCTCCTCATCCTTGATCCAGGGTCCTAGATCTGCAACTCTCACTTCAAGCCAGTCCGGTCCTGGCACCACTGAAATTTTTACCGTGCTTCCAGAAGGTGACACCATAGCTGCGCGGAAGAACAAGCTTGTGAGCACCTGGGACAAACGCTCTTCATCGGCGTCTATTTCCGCGTTTGTATGAGGGACTGCAATTGTGATCTGCCGCCTTTCAGCCAGACTCTTCACGGCCGACAAAGCAGAACCAATCACCTCTTTCATGGGCGTCGGCTCGAAGCAGAGCTCCAGTTTGCCTGAGTCCATCTTCTCTAGATCGAGCAAGTCGTTGATGAGTAAGATGAGCCGGCGCACATTCTCTTCTTCTTCGGTTACCTCGGATACAGCTTCTGGCGGCAGTTGTCCGTAAACTCCTGCCGCCAGCATGTTCAGAGATAATCCCACTGATGTCAACGGCGTCCTCAGGTCGTGGCTGACCATGCTGAGAAAGTCCTGTCTCTGTTGAGCGAGCCGATGCCGCTCGCTTACGTCCTGAACGCTCACAAGAAGGCGATGTCCGTTTTCGGCAGTGAGGCGGCTCATTGACACCTCCACGGCCGACGGCACCCCGTCCGCTTTCAGCAGCCGGTATTCTGCCATCTGCGGCAGTTCAGACTCTTGCCTGTCTGATGAAAGAGAGAAGCGCCGTTTCTCGAGCCCGGGGATCAGGCAGGAAATGTCGGTGAGGCTAAGGGCAGCTGGCTCATAGCCAGAGAGGTCGGAGGCTGCCTGATTGGCTGATTCGATCTTGCCTTTCTCGTCTGTCGTCATAAGAGCGACCGGCATGAAGGCGATCACCGACGACAGCTCTCTTTCGCCTGCTTCCAGCCTCCGGGCAGCTTCAGTCAGAGACAATGCCATTTTGTGGAAGCAGGAATCGAGATAGCTGATCTCATCACCGCCGCCGACTTGAGGGTTGAGAGGCAGTCCCTGACCGAGACGCTGCGTGTTGTCCACAACGACTTTTAGCCGACCGCTGACGCTTGTGGCGAAAAATGCCGAAAGCAGAGCTGCCAGCAAGAAATTGAACAGCATTATCGCAGCCATCAGCTGGTGGATCAGCTGCCTGAGGACCGAATCTTCGAGCAAGACCACTTCGTGGACCTGTTCTTCTTTCTCGGAGATTTTCCTGAGTTTCTCGGAAAGTAAGCAACCTTTCTCAGCGCTGTCTATCAGCTCAATGAGACTATTCTTGCTTCTTTCACTGGCAGACAAAACAGGAGTCCTCGAGAAGTCCTTCTTAAGAAGGTCCACTTGCCGGGATTCCTGGGGATCAGCTACGGACAGCTGGTTTTTGAGCTTGTCGAGCAAGGCAGGCACGTTGGCAGAACAGTCCTGGATCGATTGTTGTGTGGCCCTGTCGCCCGACTGCAAGTACATCAGCTGCAGGAATTGCGCAACTGACCATGAGGACTCGATTCCCTGGCAGATCTGCTCGGTATCGTAGCAATTGAGCGCCTGCCTGGCAGTTGCCTCCGATCGGGACAAGAGTAGCCCCAGGCAAATGGCAAAGGCAACCAGCAAGAGAAGCGGTACTGAAATGATGAGCAGACTTTTGCGGGAGAGCGAGGAGGCCATTGTCGGCAGTGCAGGGTCCCGGGAGTACTGATTCATTTCAGTTATCTGGAGGAGCTCCCGGGCGAGCCGGGCGGCTGGGCCGCGGCCGCAGCTGGCGCAGCCGGCTCAGAGGCAGCTGGCTCGGGGGCGGTGCTGGAGGAAAGCGCGGATGGCTCCGGCCATTTTCCCTCACGAATTGAGCGGGCTCTTGCCTCGACTTGATCTGCCTGAGCGGTACAACCTGTCTGCCGCATGAGTTTGCCGTAGTCGTCGAGGACGGTGAGCAGTTGATCGCGCGATTTGTCCGGTACGGAAAGGTTGCAGGAGGGTTTCAAGACAAGTTCGGCTTCGGCAAGATTGCCTCCTTCCATGCAGACCTCGGCCAGCCGGGCCCGGCTGGCGAGTGCAGACGGGTCTGTCGGACCGACTCTCTTTTCGGTTATGTTCAGCACTTGTCTGAGGTAATAACAGGCATCCTGATATTTCTTTTCGGACTGGCATATCTTGCCCAGTTGTTGCATGAGTTCGTTCAGCTCGTTGCTGCCTGGACCGTATTTGAGGGCGGTAAGAGACAGGGCCTGGCGAAAGAAAGTTTCGGCGTCGGCGAGCTTGCCCTGGCGATACATGACTTTGGCTATGGCAGTCACATATTTGAGAGCCTGCGGATCGTGTCCCTTGAGGATGGAGGCGCGTATGTTCAGACACTGCTTGTAAAGACGGGCTGCCTCATCCAGATTGCCCTTCTGCTCGCATAAAAGCGCTAGTGCTCCCAGCCGCACACTTTGTTGTAAAGCCAGGGCAGCTGCCGGGCTCAGGGCGCTGGAGCCCACCGTGGCCGCTGCCTGGGCCGAGCTCTTGCCGAAGGTAAAGCCGATCTCCCCGAGTCCCTGAGCAGACGCTGCTCCGCTGGAAATTGCCGTGAGCGGCAATATTAGAGCAAAAATGGCTAAAGTCCGACTTTCCATCTCTTTCACTTCCGGAGGTCCTTGCCTCTGTATTAATATACCCAGGCTTCAATACAACCTGACGTCACGAAAAGACCTCACTAGCGAGGACCTTTCTGTCATTTGAGCGTCTTTAGCTGCTGGCAGAAAGTTGGCTTGAGCCTCAGGTCTTTGAACATGCATGTAGCTTGCTTGCAACAGCCGGAGGCGATCTGCCCGGCAGTCTGCATGGACTCGGGAAGCTGTCCTGAGTTGAACTCACTGAATCCGGCACTGGAGGCAAAGCCGGTAGCGTCGACAGTCAACAAATATGCCTCGGCGTATCCTTGCTTTTTAAGCCTGGAAAGAGCCTCATTTACTATTGAGAGCCCGATTCCCTGTCCACGGCAGGTTCCCTCCACCGCAAGCGAGCGCAGCAAGACTCGAAAGCCATAAGACTCCCAGCCAATACAGGCTATGACGGCACGTTCCTTTCTGGCTACCAGAAATTGCACGGGTTTATCGGATGTGTCCGGAACCGGCAGCTCAGCTTGCGTAAGCAGTTCTTTGATCGAGGGATAATCGGCAAAGAGAGCCGGGGCGAAAGTGAGCCCATGAGAGTCTTTTGAGAGGGAATCCCAGTCGGCATGGGCTGTGTCAGAAGCCTTTGTTTGAACGCTGAGTTCAGTGCCGCCGTCGCCCTGCCCGGCGCTTAGCTGGCGAAGATTCACTGGCGCAAGACGACTTACTTCCAGGTCGGAGTCGAAATGAGCATGCCACTCCTTGAGCACTGCTTTCATTTCGGGGTCGTTCTCCACTTTTAGCTGGTCGGCAGCAAAGGAAACGTTATCTGTATAAGCTACCAGTTCGAAAAGCAAGCCTGGCTCATCCAGGCTCTCGAAAATGCCTATGGACAGTCCGCCATCACGTTCGTAATACGGGATAGCTTTGGAAAGGAATTCAAAGAGTTTTAGTCGGTGCAGATCATCCACGCGATAGACCAGGCAGACCAGAGGACCGGTCGGGAGAGTTGACTTGGTGCCATGTGTGTTTTTCATGACATTGCTCCTTCAGGGCTGTTTGGGCAGGTGTTTTTTCAGCAGGGGGACCTTTTGCTGCCGGTCAGTGGCAGGTTGGAGGACAGCGCCTTGTTCGCTATGGGAGTGTTGCATAACCAAACCGAGAATTATTGAGATGATGGCAATGAAAGTAAGGTCGGAGAGGATGCTTTGCGGCTTTTCTGCCTCTGGGTTCAAAAAAGCATCGGGGCGCTCGGACCAGCCGAAGCGGTCGAAAAGCGGTTCTCTTCCGCCAAGCCGGTCAGCGGCAAAGGAGCAAAATAAGAGCAAGAGTGCGCCCAGTGCCGCCTCTGCCAGGGCATACATCTCCGCATCGCAAGCCCCACGTCCAGCCAGGCAAACGATAATAAGCCCTGCCAGCAAGAGCCAGATCATGACGGACAGCGCAAGCGCTATGAGGGATGTGGGCAGGGAGGTGGCTCTATTGATGATCGTCAACAAGCCGATGAGAATCAAGGAAGCAACGAGAGGGACAAGATAATCCATTTTGCGATCAGCGCTTCTTGGACAGCAGAGCCAGATTGGACTGTGCTTTCTTATGACCGGCATCGGCAGCTTTCTGATACCATTCTGCGGCTTTTATGGGGTCGCGCCAGACGCCGTCGCCTTTTTCGTACATGATGCCTATCTGGAATTGTGCATCCGTGTGTCCTTGCTCGGCAGCTTTGCGGCACCATTCGGCAGCCCGTTTGGGATCTTTGCGCACGCCCTGTCCTTTGGCATATTGTAAGGAAAGCTCGAATTGCGCGTCCATGTTGCCCAGGTTGGCTGACTTTTGCAGCCAGATAGCCGAGTCCTCCCAGTTGAGTCTTGTGCCCAGACCCCGGGCATAAAGCCGGGAAAGGCTGAGCTGAGCATGGGGATGCCCCTGCTCGGCGCTCTTTTTGAACCAGTTGAGAGCTTCTTTGTAGTCCTGAACCACACCTTCTCCTGAGGTATACATTTCGCCCAGATTGAATTGGGCAGCCATGTCGCCGCGCCAGGCTGCTTTGCGTACTTGTTCCGTCTCAGCTTCGGCAGCGAGCTCTTCTGGTGATTTTGTTGGCTGCCGTTCGGCGCCTGTGCTTGCGCTCTCTTCGGTAGAAGCTGTTAGGATGCTGCCCACTTGCGCCTCTGCGCCAGAAGCGCTCAGCCCGGTGGAGCCTGTGGCAGCCAGAGATTGTAGAGGGTTGCCGCCGCCGGCTCCATTGCCGCCGGCAATGCTGTCTGCTGCCGGCTCACAAAGTGCTGTAGCGGGCACGTTTGGCAATTGAGCTGCCTGCGAGCTTGCTCCGGGGAAGAGACCTTCTAGAAAGACACGAGCTTCCGCGTGTCCGGCATCACACGCTCTCATGCACCAGGTGTATGCGGCGTTCAGGTCTTCTTCCACTCCTACTCCGCGCGCGTATGCTTTGGACAGCATGAATTGCGCTTCTATACTGCCTGCCTGGGCGGATTTCTCGAACCACTCGAAAGCCTGGCGATCATCTTGCTCAACGCCGCCACCTGTCGAGTACATCAAACCAAGATAATTCTGAGCCTCGCAATTGCCCTGTTCCGCTGCCTTGCGGCACCAGATGGCAGCTTGTTCGTAGTCTTCTTCTACGCCATAGCCGTTGACATACATGATTGCCAGGCTGAGCTGGGCTTTGGCAAAGCCTTGTTCTGCTGCCTTGCGGCACCAGATAGCAGCTTGTTCGAAGTTTTGCGGCACGCCCTGCCCTTTAGCCAGCATCAGAGCCAAATTGAACTGTGCTTCGGCATGATCTTCTTCGGCTGCCTTGCGATAAAGATAAGCAGCCTTTTCAAAGTCGCGCAAGTCTCCTTCGCTCTGGTAGCAGATTTCAGCCAGCCCGAGCTGTGCTTCGAGATCGTCTTGCTCGCCGGCATTGCTGTACAGCTCGGCGGCTTTTTGGAAATCCTGGGGAACCAGCTTGCCTTCGTGATAAATCTTGCCAAGCTGAAATTGTGCCCGTGAGAGCCCCTGATCAGCGGCTTTCTGATACCAGTTCAAAGCTTCTTCCACTCTTTCTTCATCGCTTTGGGACAACAGCAAGCTGGCAAGAGTCTGCTGGGCATAAGCGTGATTTTGCTCGGCTGCGCGCCGGAACCATCTGACCGCCTCGTCAGAGTTCTTCTCAACGCCTTCGCCGTGAGCGTACATGGAAGCCAGATTGAACTGAGCTTTGGAATTGCCCTGCTCAGCTGCTTTCTGATACCAGAGGAGTGCCTGGGCGTAATCTTCCGGAACACCTTCGCCGAAGTAACAACATTCTGCCAGGTGCAACTGCGCTGAAGGATCGCCCTGCTCGGCAGCCTTGTGGAACCAGGCGGCAGCAGCTCCAAAGTCGCTTGCCAGTCCACGCCCGAGATAATAGCAATCTCCCAGCTGGAACTGGGCGCCGGTATGTCCGAGTTCGGCAGCCAGACGATACCAGTCAGCAGCTTGTTCGAGATCCTGCTCGATACCCTCGCCAGCCGATAGAAGCCCTCCCAGTCTGAAAAT
>JAHFBI010000300.1 GCA_023250095.1 Candidatus Melainabacteria bacterium | reverse complement strand
CGGCAGCCCTCCATGCCAGCAGGCAGATCGCCAGACCCCACCGGGACTGGCTTTCTGCCTGTTTTTTTGGAATCGGAGATACTAAAAGCACTAGTAAAGCAACCAAGTCTGTGATGCGAGAAGGAGGCAAGAACAGCTGGACATTTCTTAGTCTGATCTCATTATTCCTGTGTAAAATAACCTTATGTGTCCCTGGCGCCATGGAAGATCAGGTACCAGGAAATTAATTGTGGAAACCCATGCCAGCAGGTCCGGAGCTGGTTTGTATCTGATCCCAGAGAATGGAGAGAGGGTTCCTTGTTACTATCCAATCGATCAAAGGGTTATGGCGACGGACGATCGTCGCAATCGCACCGGCTGGGCGAGCTTCTCATCTCAGCTGGCATTTTGCGTGCTGACAAGCTTCCTGAAGCCTTGCAGGTGGCCAAAAAGACTGGTGCTCCAATTGGCCGGGTGCTGGTCATGTTCGGGGGGTTGAAAGAAGCCGACATTGATGCAGCTCTGGAGATACAGCGGCTGATTCGCAACGCCACCATAGCTGCCGATCTGGGTATTCAAGCTTTGCACGAAGCGTCATCGGACGGGACGCCCGTAGAGGAGACGCTGCAAAAATCCGGCTATGCCAGGGATTATGTAGTACGCAATGCTCTGGGCGAGCTGCTTGTGTCTGCCGGCATGCTGACGCGTCCTCAGCTTACTGAAGCAATACGCATGAGCACGCAGGTCGGAATGACTCTGGGCAAGTATCTTTCACTTACCGGTGCTATTGCCACTCCTGTTCTATTTGCTGCCCTTAATGCACAGGTTGCTGTCAGGGACAAGAAAATATCCCGCGATCAGGCAATCTTGCAGTTAAAGGAGGCTGCAATCAAACGGACCGCTATTTCCGTCTCCGTAGTCTCGCAATCTCACGGCAACAGCCAGGGAAGGAGCGATATCCGCCTGGGCGAGTTGCTGTCTCTGGCGCAGATAATTTCAGAAAATGACATTCTAAGCGCAGTCGAGATGGGGCTGTTTAAAGAGCAACCCGTCGGCAAGGTTCTTGTCGAGTCGCGCTTGATTCCTGACAGCCTGATCGAGCCGGCTGTGCAGTTGCAAGAGATGGTGCACAAGCGAGAATTGCGTCCTGCTCAGGCAGCCGAAGTCTTGTTGCAAGTTCACAGGCGTTCTTTGACTCTTGAGCAGTCGCTTTCTGAGCTTGGCTTGCACAAGAAGAAAATCGATGGCTGGCGGGAGGCGCTTGAGCTGTTGAAATCGGCTGGATTGCTCGGCGATCATAACTTTCGCGCTCTGGTCGACCGTGCCGAAGCTGCCCCTGATGATGTGGCCAGGGCAATTGAAGAGAGCCAGATTGTCGATGAGCTGATTTTTCAGGCGGCTTTGCGTTGCCAGCGGCTGCTCAAGGAAAAGCGCCTGCGTTTCGAGCAGGCTGTAATCGCGCTGCACTATTGCCAGCGCAGCCGCAGCAATCTGGATGAGGCTCTGAGCGATCTTGCTTTCAGCTAGTGAGTTTGTCGCTTTCGTTGGCATGAGGGTCAGGACCTGAAAGAAAGCTTGCCCTGGTTGATGTAGCCAGCGCAAGGGGCTCTTTCGTCGGCCAATTCATTGCCGGCTGGTTTGAAATTATTGACCTGTCCTGGCAATCCGGTACATAATTCATCGGAGTCCGGGTGTCTTATGCGGCGGTGGTGTGCCACCGTATGCGATACTAGATCACATTATTGCTTCCCTATTTGCCGGATTGACTGGACAGGCAGGAGTATCATGAATTCGAGAGCCACCAGGTGTGCCGTGTTTGAGAATCTGCAAGCGGCTGCTGTCCGTCTGGCGCTGGCGGTACTGCTTAGTCAGACGCTGGCAGCCTGCACGCATATCAAGCTGAGTCCCAGAGGAGGTGGTGGGTCCGGCCTCGGTGGCAGCTTTGCTTCGGCAGTCACCAGGCATCTATTCGATGGAAATTACAAGAGTTACGAGGCTTCGCAGAAGGCGCTTTCTCTGGAGATAGCTCCCGGCGTTCTGGCTCAACTCAAGGCGCGGGGCATCTGCGCCAAAAGCGCTGCTGATATCAAGGCGAGGGCCAGGGATCTGTCCAGACGCAAACAAACGACAGCTGTCGAGATAGGCTCGGCCGTCCAAAGCGACACCGACAGCCACGGCTTTATTCCGGTGGAGGTTCAGGGAACGGTAACTACCCAGACTGGCAAGGGCAAAACCACATCTCATTTTGACACTGTCTATTTGCTAGGAATGAATGTGAAGACAAAGAAGATGGTTGTTGCTTCCATCCAGTTCAAATAGCCTGCTTTGGCTGGCAAGAGTTTGAGGATGCTTCATGTTTTGCTACAAAGCTGGTTGGACAGGGTCTTCGAGATCGGCGGCTAAACGCTACAGAAGAGACGGGGTGGATTGTTTCTTTTTCTTGGCATCCGGTTTGAGACCAGGAACTTCGGAAGACGGTTTTTCGCCTGGCATAAACGGGTATGAACTAATACTGAAACGTGGCGTTTCGGCAACATTTCGGGTAACCGACCGATAAACTACGGGCGGAAGAGAATGGCATTGCAGGGGGAGTCTGGTAAATCAGCGGAGAATTCGGCTGTGCAAGGTGGTGGTGCAGAGGCGGAGAAGCTTGCCGGACCGATTTCCAGGACGGACGGGCTGAGAGAGGCGTTTCAGAAGGTGATCTGGACGACCAGTCAGCGCGCCACGTTGCGTGTCATATCGAGGGATGTACGTGGCTTGATCGGTATTGCGGAGGGCCGCTGCATAACGGGAGCGCGCACGACTGACGGCAAAACCGGGTTGTCGGCCTTGAAAGAAATGCTTTGCCTTCGGCAGGGCATGTTTGCATTCTTGCCGGAAAGCCAGCAGACGTCCGATCTCGAGCAGTCTCTTGCCCTGGACATCAAGCAATTGCTCAAGTGGCGAGCCGGGGACTCTGTTCCGGAAGGTGTCGACGGGGAGCTACTTTTACTTTTGAATGAGTGTGAGACGGAGAGCCAGAGCCAGGTGCCTCCGATACCAGGGGCTGAAAGCCTGTCCGCTGTTCCTGTTGCCGGATCGGACGGGGACCCCGTGAGTCAATCTGCCGCAGGCGATGCCGCCGGAGAAATGCCGTTTCTCATGGACTGGGGGGATGCTCCGCCTGTGTCCCCTGAGGGCAGTGTTTCGAAACTGGCTCCTGTCCTGCGCAAAGTCACAGGTGCTATGTCCCTAGAGCGCACGGCAACCCCGGCTGAGGAAGTGAGGACCGAGCACCCGGTGGCTCGCGCGCCCGCGCAGGAGGCTGATGCTCCACCTGGTGCAGATGGGCTATATGGCACAGCTGAGACGCAGATACCGGCAGCAGGTACTGAAACAGGTGCAGCCGGGCTATACGGCACAGCTGAGACGCAGATACCGGCAGCAGGTACTGAGACAGGTGCAGCCGGGCTATATACCAGCGCCGACCTGGATGCTATTGGCTCTCCCGGCAAAGAGGTCGCCACGGGCAACAGCGACCGGGTGGCGCTTGATTCCATCGCGGCTCCAAAGATTTCTGGCAGCAGGGAGATGCCGCGGAGCGGAAGCGGGCAGGAGCAAGTCTTTGCCGACATCGAAAAGTCCATGGGCTTTGCTCCGGAGTCCCCGGCGCCGAAAACATCAGGCAGTGGAGGGCGTGAGTCTGCCGCCTCCGGCAGCTCCCCGCCGAGCCGCTACAGCCAGGAGCTGAATAAGCTGGTGAAGGCGACCGGACAGCAGGTCAAGCCATCCAGGCAGTATCTGGCAGCGGAAACCCCTTACAAACCGGCACGTGAGGTGAGCCTGGCTCAGGCAGGCGTGCGCGGACTTCTGCCGACAGTGGTTGTAAGTGTCGGACTTCTGATAGCTGCAATCATATTTACCAACCAGATGGTGTCCGAAGGGCTTATAAAACAAAGCTACAGCCTGGGGATGGAGTTCTACAAGGGCGGGCAGAAAGAGTTGGCGCGCAAGAAGTTTGACGACATTGTGAGGGCCAGGCCCAAGGATGGCGAAGGATATTTCTTCCGGGGATTGGCCAGTGCCGAGTTGAACGAATACGATCTTGCAATTGAAGATTATGACGCGGCAATCAAGTTGCAGCCCGGGCATGTGGCTTCTTACACGGGACGAGCCCTCGCGTATATCAAGTTGAGGGATTTCCGCCGGGCGATTGTCGACTGTGACGCGGCTCTCAAGTTGAAGAAAGACTATGTTGATGCCTACCGGCTGAAAGCAATAGCGGAAGCCAAGGACGGGCGGTTCAGCCAGGCTGTCCAGGATTGCGACAAATTTATTGCTTTAAGCCCCGGCAAGGGATTGTCCGAGGTATTGACAGTGCGGGGCTTTGCCAAATTCAAGCTGGGAAAGGTCCGCGACGCGATGGAGAATTTTGAAGCGGCCATTAAGTACGCCCCGAAAGACGGCTCGGTTTATGCAAATGTGGCGCAGTGCCACTATCTCCTTCATGATTATGCCGGCACAATAGCCCTGTGCGATCAGGCTTTGCACTGGAGCCCGCGCCATGTCGGGGCGCTAATCTTGCGCGGGCGTTGTCGTGCTCAGTCCGCTGATTACAAAAAGGCACTGGCGGACTTCAATAAGGCGGTTACTGTCGACCCTTCGCCGGAGTCCTACCGCAGCCGGGCTGATGTCTATCTGTCACTCAAGAATTATTCTGCTGCTGCTGCCGACCTCGAAGAAGTAATACGCCTGTCGCCAGGGGACAAAGCTGCCCGCAGTAGCCTGGAGCAAGCCTGGGTGCACGTGAAACAGGCGCCCTCCAGGACAACTCCTTTTGTTGAAAGTCAAGCCAAGGCGATTGTGGCGGTAACCGGGAGCTCTGATGATCTGATTCGACGGGGATACCAGCTGCTCAGGAGTGGGTCGAACGGGGAGGCTGTTGTAGTTCTCAGCGCCGCGGTGAAAGCTGATCCGCAATCGGTGCTAGCCAGACGCTATCTGGCTCATGCTCTTGCTCAGTCAGGAAGTGTTGGCGGTGCAGTGCAGCAGTTTCAGGTTCTTTCAGGACTGGGTGCTCTGGAGGCTGCTGACCAGCTGGCTTATGGCAAGGTGCTTGTATCTGGACGGAAATTCGCCCAGGCTATCCAGATCTATTCTCGCTTGCTTTCCAGTGATCCTGGCAACTCAGCAGCGCGCAAGGGTTTGATTCAGGCGTACATTGCCAGTGGGGCGCAGACTGAGGCTGTGTCGGCTTGTAATGAGGGCTTGAGGAATGCTCGCTCGCCGCAGGAGCTGAGCGTGTACCAGGGATTGCTCAAGTCGGCGCAGCGAGGCAAAGCAGGATCTGGAGAGGACAAGGCGCACTGAAGTGGTTTGGAAGCAGGAGACAAGCGGGAGGGTCAGGGTGGCTTCTTGACAGAAATGACGTTGAGCAGGCACTGTTAAGATGATTGACCGGAGCCTTCACTGTGGCAAGGGGACAGTTGGAAGGGATGGGTGGGTTGACCGGCAGGGCATCAGATGAAAACTGGAAGTGTTTCTAGCTTGAGAGAACAGATAGCCCGGGCGACGACGCTCTCTGAAGCTTTGCGGGCCTTGTCGGCAACTGATGGTGCTCCTTGCGGAATACTGAGAATTATTGCCGGAAGAGTGAGCGGGCGGCTAGCCATCAAGGATGGTCGGATTGTTGTCGGGGCTTTGATTACGGCTTCCGGACAGACAGGGGAACCTGCGCTGGAGAAGCTTCTTTTGGTAGTTGTCGGTGTTTTCCAGTTTCGAGAAGGCGACTCTCAGGGCGAACTTTTTGATCAGGGGCTTTGCACGGATATAAGTAGCTTCCCTTGTGTGGACGAACAGCTGTCATTGAAGGAGGGCAACGGTGAGGCTGCTTGCCCCGTCGCCTTGCCTGAGCCGGGAGCGGTGGAGATCTTTGCCTCCGGTATGGAAAGTGGACAGGGGCTCTCCATCGAGGCGGTGCCTTCAAGGGAGGCGGACCAGCCCTTTGATCTTGCGCCGGCACAGCCGTCTTTGACCTTATCCAAGAACGAGGATTCCCGTGGGGTGTTGGCGGAGGCTCCATGTTTGACGGACGAGCAGATGAAACTGCTCGATCTTTATGGAAAACTTGCCAGCGAGCAGGACAGGGAAGCGTTTCTGGCGGAGAATCCTGAATTCGGCTCGATGATGTCCGAGCAGTCTTTGTCGGCCGAACAGCTGCGGCTTATGGAGCTATACAAGAGGCTCAATTCCGATCAAGATCGGCAGGATTTTCTCGAAGGCAATCCTGGTTTTTCTGACGTGATGTCGGATGCTGGCATGTC
>JAHFBI010000299.1 GCA_023250095.1 Candidatus Melainabacteria bacterium | reverse complement strand
CAGCCTCTTTGCCGATAAGCAAAAGCCGCTCGAAAGCATTAAGCCTGAGGCTGTCGAGCAAGCCGGGCTTGGCAATTGTTATTTTTTCGGGGCGATGGCTGCTCTGGCTGCCAGCGACCCGGCTGCGCTTGAGCGCCTGATCAAGGAAAACGACGATGGCACATACACAGTGACTTTCCCTGGCAAAAAGCCCATAAGAATCGACTCTCCGACTGATGCTGAATTTGTTCTTTTCCCAAAACCGACCGAGTACGGGCTCTGGGTTGCCGTTCTTGAAAAAGCGTATGGAAAGTTCTGTCTTGACGATCCTCTTTACAGGGCCTGGAGAGAACTGCGCGGACAAAAAGCCAGCGCCATTCCGCAGGAGCACACTGATGGCGGCTCGGCTCTCGACGCAGGCCTCAGGATTCTCACCGGCGAGAGAATCGGCTTCACTTTTAACTTTCAGGGCAAGGACAGACTGCACGACCGGCTCAGAGAAGCTTTTGAGTCAAACCCGCCCAGACCTGTAACAGCCGACTGCAGCTTTAATGTACGCGTCGGCAACGGCTCGCCCGTATCGATGCATACATACAGTGTACTCAGCTATGACGGGCAAAAACGTGAAATAGTCTTGCGCAATCCCTGGGGGCACACTGTGCCGAATCTTGATGGAGTTAAAGATCTCGGCAACGGCAAATTTCGCATGAAGCTTGACGACTTTGCCGACCGTTTCACCAGGATCGCATATACCCGTCCCTGAAAACTTCGGCCAGACGGCTTACTTTGGACAATCGCTCGCAAGGCCAGCGTGCTGCATGATGGTTCAGTCCTGACGATGCCGCAGGATAAATCGAACGGTGAAACAATTCTAGTCGGAAACACCTAAATAATCCGACCCTTCCGTAGATCTGGCATTTGCACGAGCTGAAAACAGGCACAATCATGAAAAACTCATCTGCATTTGCAATTCCTGTAAGAAGGCAGCCTCCACATCAAGGCTGGCATCTGCCTCACAGTCCGATTGACCTGTCGGCTTGCCTGAAGTCAGCCAGACAGGCGCTCATTCAGCTTTCAAAGCTCACAGCAGCCGTAGCCGTCAGCGCTGGTGCTGCCTGGTGTGCTACTTGTCTGGTGAGCATCGGTTTTGACTGGGGCTACGAGCTGGTGCAAAAGTACGCCGGCCAGCCTGACTCGCCTCAGGGAGTCGTTGCGGCCATGGCGCTCTGGTTCATTGTCATGCCGGTCGCCTTTTCTCTGGCATTCACCTTTCTCAAGGACTCCTGGCACGGCTCCTGGCTCTGGAACCTGATTCCCGCCGTTCTCATAACTTCCTTCAGCATCTATGACATGGTCACTCTCGAAGCCACGTCACAAGATCTCTTTCAATTTACACCCTGGGCAACAGCTGCGTTGCTTTGCTCTACCCTGGCCTTGCTCTTGGGCAGAAAGTTATACAGCTGGCTTGCCGCACGTACAAAGGTCGCAGCTGTACTGCTTCCAGGGTTCCTCGTCTCGGTTCCGGCTGGCGTGTTTCTCTGGGTTCATGACAACAACTTTGCCTGGACGCTCGAACTCAGCCTTTATGCCTGCGCTCTTTTGCTTGCCGGTGGCATCGCCGCATTCGCTGGTAGATCAAGGAGGCTAGCTCAAGGCGCGGCGTTTGCTCTTGCGACCTGCATGCCGCTCTTGCTCCCTGCTCTGATTAACCTCACAGCCAATGTGCTTTCCCTTTGGCTCGATACCATGGGCGCTGGCGGTCAGCTGGGCTGGCGAGCCCTGCTCTCGGCAGGCCTTATCGCCCTGGTGTCAATCACAGCCACAATCATCGGTGGTCTGACCGGAGCTTTGCCAGGGCGCAGGACGCAGCAGCCCTTAAGTTAAATCTCCTATGCTGGCGCAGCTGTGAGGCAAAAGTCAGGGCCCGCTTGCAGCATCCGGCTCAGAAGGTGACAGACCTGGCGTCATGTTATAGGTCCATGTGGCGTGCGATCTGGCATCAGTGACTGTCAGCGTTCCCAGTCGGGCTTTTTCCATATATGGCTTTATGGGGTCGACTATCTGCTTGCGCAGCTCAGGCGCGCTCAAAGAGGTATCGACAGTCATTTCAATGGGACCGTCGACGTTGATATCGGCCGGCTTGTTCTCGCCTCCGGGCGTCACCCATTGAATCTTGCCTTTTGCCCCGACAGCGGACAGTCCTTTGTTGAGCTCGCTTTCAATGAGTGTGCGCGCTTCCATGAAAGTCATTTTTTCCAGCGGGTCTTCCTGGCGAGGTCCTTGCTTCATCAACTGGCCAATCCAGGTGTTGGAAGCTGCCCCGACGATGAAAATGACGATACAAAAAAAGGCGATGACGAAGGGGACGACATTTACGCCTGGCTCTTGCGGCTTGAACTGGCTGCCAGGCATTCTTTTGCGCACATATTGCTTGGTCCCGCAGGAAGGGCATACTTCCTCCCAGCCATGAAGGGGAACGCGACAGGCAGGACAATCGTGCATAGCTTAATCTTTCACTTGGACAACGTTACCTATCCACTTTAGCAAATACAGACAGGCATAATGCCAGTTGACATCAGGGCCTTCAGGCAAGCCTGGTTCAGGGCTTTTGATCATCATCATCGAGGGAAGGTTTGCTGGCAGCCGGTGACAAGGCTAATCCGATGAGAAATCCAGCGAGCATACCGCCCATATGAGCATACGCAGCGATGTGCGGCATGCCCCCCCGGTTCTTCGCCGTCCTGCCGAAAAAATTGATTATTTGATCCAGCAATATCTGCGCTGCAGCCAGTCCTCCCATCCAGGTCAGCTCCATCTTGCGGATATTGGCAGGCAATACCGTCTTGAGCCGGATCATGCCGGCTGCAGCTGCGCCGAAGACTCCCATGATCGCTCCTGATGCGCCAACGGCAAGTTCGGTAGGGCTGAGAAGAATCTGGCACACACCGCTCAAGACCCCGGAGCCAAAGTAAATGATCAAAAACCTTGGTGTGCCGTACATGTTCTCGACTAGCTTGCCAAACCAGAGAAGCGCGAATATGTTGAGCGCCAGGTGGGAGAGATTGGCGTGCAAGAAGAGATAAGAAAGCAAGCGCCACCACTCGCCCGCCCAGACCCGGGAGCCCTCCAATACTCCAAGCGAATAAGCAAGAATATAGAAATCCTTGAGAATAAGCTTGAGATCTTCGAGCTCGGGTGCGTTCAAGAGATAAAAAATGTTGGTCACGGCATAGACAAAGACGATGAGCGCCGAGAGCACCAGCACACCGGGGCGTGTCTTTTCCGGGCGCACCAGCTCGATGATTCTTCCTGTTTTCTCAAGAATCCGGCGTGCGCGCGCAACCACATCTGGTGAGGCGAGGCAGACAGCCTCCGACTGCCCGGACGCCGCAGCTGCCTGCCGATCAAGAAGGCGAGCCATCTGCCAATTGAGGCGATCGTGCCAAGCCGTAAGTGACTCGGGCGTTTGTTTCCGGCATTTCTCGAAAGCAGCAAGGGCCTCATCATAGTCGCCGCTGGCAGTTAAACAGCGCCCCAGCCAGAAAAGTCTGGCATATTCCGGAAGAGCGTTGGGCCCTTTCGCCTGGCGAGAAAGAAGTTTGTTGAGGTCTTCCACAGCGCCGCACATGGAAAAAACTATCATAAACTGGGTATCGAGAGTGCTTTGCGTAAGTCTTGCCGCCGGCAGATTTGCCAGCTCGAGACATTGCACGCTCTCGTCGAAACGCCCCAGCTCGCCATAAGCACGGCTGGCCATCTGATAAAGAAGGATGGACTGCCCGCTGTTCGGATTTGCTGGCAATTGCTGAGAAACTTCGAATTCTCTGACAATCGATTCCCAATCCCTGACGATAACGCGACCGAGCATCTCGAAGCTAGCAAGGTACTCTCTGCCGGCCTGGGGCATTTTGACCTGCCGCCACTTATCGAGGATGTTTTCGGCAGCGTCCAGATCTTGACGGCTGAAAGCAGCAACAAGCAGGCACATGTCCTGCCAGAAGGCTCCAGGCAGTCCCCAGGAAAGGAGACGCACGATTGCCGCTTTAGACATGGCTGCTTGCAGGCGAAGGAAAACCAGGTCGCTGTTCAGGCGGACAATCAAGAGGCGCTGCAATACATTGAAAAGAACAAAGAGCGACCAGCCAACCTTGGCGGCTATGTCGTAATGCCCGCTTGTGAGCCCAATCACCGCGCAAGCAAGAATGAGTCCTTGCTGCAGGCAGCCACCCCAGGTCCAGTAGAGCCCGTTGCGCAGGTATATGACCAGGGACACCAGGGCAGATATTGCCAGTGGATACAGCCATATCGAAAATTCGGACATCAATCAGCCTGCTTCCTACCGCTTTTCTTTGAGTTGGCCTTGCGCGGGGACCGCCCTGACAAAACGCCTCGTAATCAGTTGCGGGCGGGTAATGGCAGAGCCTACGACTGTGGCAAAGGCGCCCAGTTCAAAAGCCAGGCGCACTTCCTCCGGATGCCAGACACGTCCTTCCAAAACTACCGGCACCGACAGCTGCTTGCACAGCGCCTCAAGCAATTTCATATCCGGGCCGGATTCAGGATCGACGCAAGTGGCAGTCGTATAGCCGGAAAGCGTGGTCGAGACGACGTCGGCACCGGCTGAGGCCGCCGCAAGCCCTTCTTCCACACAGGAGACATCAGCCCAGACAGGCTTGCCCAGGCTGCCTCGAATTTGCTGGATCAGCTCCTTTGCAGTCGAGCCATTTGGTCGCGGGCGCAAGGTGGCATCTATGGCGATGATGTCGGCTCCGGCTAAGGAGATGGATTCAGCTTCCTCAAAGGTGGAAGTTATATAAACGCTGGAGAGACGGTCGGCATCAGCGACCTTTTCCGATTTGGTCAGACCGATGACTGGCAGCTGCGTATGACGCCTGATATAAGCGATATTGTGTGCTCCTTCCAGCCGCAGTCCGCAGGCTCCGCCGGCGATGGCAGACAGAGCAAGAGCGCACAAATGCTCTGGCGCGCAGAGCGGTTCTCCAGAGCTCGCCTGGACAGAGACGATCAAGCCGCCAGTAAGTTTTCCAAGGACGTCCTGTGCCAGCGTCGCGTCCGATGAGGTCACCTTTGAACTCCCTCCGTCAATCAAGCGGAGGCAGGTTCAAGCAAACAAACTTCGGCTGCGTCATCTCCTGCAGAGCATATTTAACACCTTCAAGCCCGACTCCTGATTCCCTCCGCCCGCCATACGGCATGTGGTCGGCCCGAAAAGTCGGAGCATCGTTGATCATGACTCCGCCTACATCGATGCGGCGCGCGGCTTTGAAGGCTACTTCGATGTTCTGCGTGAAGATGCCGGCTTGCAAACCGTAACGGGCATCGTTCACCGAGTCGATAGCCTCATTTATGTCCTTGTATTTCATCACCGATACGATCGGTCCGAAAACTTCCTGACAGATAACCAGCATCTCAGGTGTTGTGTTCGCCAGAACGGTGGGCTCAACCGCGTTCTTTGGCAGGAGCTTGCCGCCTGAGAGCACTTTTGCGCCCTGTTTCACGGCTTCATTAATCCATTCGATAGTCTTTTCGCTGGCTCCCTTGTCGATAAGCGGGCCCACATCTGTGGTGTCGTCGAGAGGATCGCCTGTTTTCAGACCCTTGACCATGCCGACAAACAGCTCGACGAACTTATCGTAAGCGTTCTCTTGCACGTAGACCCGTTGCACGGAGATACAGGTCTGTCCGGCATTGGCATAACCTCCGCGACAGGCAGCGCGCGCCGCTGTTTCCAGATTGGCGTCGCCATGAACGATCACTCCGGCATTGCCGCCAAGCTCAAGAATCACTCTCACACCGGGCGCTATCTGCTGGCGCAAACCCCAGCCGATTTCCGGTGAGCCGGTAAAAGTCAGCATGGCCAGCCTGGGATCGCTCACCAGAGTATTGCCTTTGGCGCCGCGGCATGGCACGATGACGAGCGCCCCTTCGGGCAATCCGGACTCCCTGAGAATTTCCAGGAGCTTGAAACTCGACACCGGCGTCTGGCTAGAAGGCTTCAAGACGACAGTGTTGCCGCCGGCGATTGCCGGTGCCACCTTGTGCGCCACAAGATTCATCGGAAAATTAAAGGGTGTAATAGCCCCGACCACACCGATGGGCTCGCGCAAAACGAGGGCAAGACGCCCCTCATTGCCCACCTGTCTGTCCATGGCAATCTGCTCGCCGTCGAGCCGGAGGGTTTCTTCTGAGGCAATAGCGAATGTTTGAGCCGCCCGGTTGATCTCGATGCGCGCATCTTTGATTGGCTTTCCGCCTTCGAGCGCCACAATTCTGGCAAGCTCTTCCTGGCGCTCGATGAGGGCAGCTGCAGTG
>JAHFBI010000026.1:20692-26624 GCA_023250095.1 Candidatus Melainabacteria bacterium | reverse complement strand
GGCGTCCTCCTCAGCTGGATGTAAACCAGCCTGGACTATCTGCGCCGAGCCCGCCATCTTGCCAGGACAACTGCCAAGATGGCGGTCGCTTTTGCCTCTGGTCCGGTTCAATACGAGCCGCGCTTGACGCGCGACCAGTGCAGGACGTTGCCCTGGACCTTAGTGGAGCTCGAGGACGAGGAACCGCTGCCTGTTGCCTGTACCGGCGGAGCGCCGCCATAACCCTTGTAAGGCGTATAGCTCTTGGGTCCGGACGGGACGGTTGCCGCGGGAGTTTTGAATTTATACTGTCCGGCTTTGCCCTTCATTGGACTGACGTTCTTGACAGGCGGAGCTTTGGGCGGGACACCATTGACGACTTTGGGCAGGGAGCTACCCATGCCTGAAGGAAGGGAAGAAGAGTAGGGCTGCCAGCCGGCTTTGGGCAGCGGCATTGGTCCGGCAGGTAGAGCGCCATTGCCTTGCTGGGCGGCGGCCGCCGGGGAGGCTGGCTGGTACTGCACCATCGGGCTTTCGTCGATGATTTGCACTTGCTGTCGGGCCATATAGAAATGTCCCAGATTGGGGTCTCCCTGGCGCCCGGACTGAGCCTGGGCAGACAGTGGCAGAAGCGCCATTGCACCAATCAGGTAAAGTGAAAGAAGACCCTGGTTCATAGCTCTCCTCGCGCAAGCCCGCTCTCACGCACTCCTACATCCTTAGCCCAGTTTAATGCTCGCCGTTTCTCGATGTCAAGCAAGCTCCAGAGTCAAGCATTAGACACACAGCGCAGTGCCCTCCAGGCAGGGATGATAAACTTGGCAAGTGATCTTTTGCCTGTCAATAAATCGATGGTGATACATGGGAATTTCCAGCACTGCACGCCAAGCACAAATTACTTCTTCGACTTTGAATTCTAACAGGACGCTCGGTCTTGTCGCCGGTGAAGGCAAACTGCCAGGCATACTGGCCAAATCGGCTCGGTCCAAGGGCTACAAAGTTGTGGCGCTGGCCCTGTCTGAGGACGCCCAGGCGCGCGTGTTGCCGCATGCCGACACTGTGCACTTGATTGCTCCGGGACAACTGGGGCGCAATCTCAAGCTCTTGCAGAACGAAGAAGTTCGCCAGGTGGTTTTTGTCGGCAAAGTTCCAAAGCTCAACCTGCTCAAAAATATCCACAAGCTCGACTGGATGGCGATCAAGGAACTGAGCAAATTGCCCGACTTCAGTGACGATACAATCCAGTTCGGGATGGGCGACATCATGGAGGGGCACGGCATAAAGGTTCTCACCCAGTCGGAGTTCCTGCGCCATCTCTTTCCTGATTTCGGCGTCCTGACCAGGCGCCAGCCCACAGCCTCCGAATACGCCGACATAGAGTACGGTCTGAAGATTGCCAGAGAAATTGCCCGGCTTGATATCGGGCAAACTGTCGTGGTGCGCGACCAGATGATTCTGTCTATCGAGGCTATCGAGGGCACCGATGAAGCTATCCGCCGCGCCGTTTCACTGGCGCGGGCGCCGGTGGTCGTGGTCAAGGTTGCCAAACCCAATCAGGATCAGCGTTTTGACATTCCAACTGTGGGCATGAACACTCTCAACTCCATGCACGCTCCTAAACCAGGCGGGGTTCTGGCAATAGAAGCCAGGGAGACGATGGTGGTCGATTGTGACGAGATGGTCTCCTTTGCCGATGGGCACGGCATCTCCATGCTGGCCGTATAACGCTCCGACGGCTTTGGACCACAGGGGAAATCCCAGAATCGGCCGGGGTTAAATCCGTTAGCGATGAGCGGAGCTTAATGGCATAATGGAGCCATTATCTTCCTGACAAGGGGGCCGCATGACGGACAGACGGCGTTTAACCATATCTTTCCTGATGTCCTCCGCGTTCGCAGCCGCCCTCTTGAGTTTGCCGGACAGCAGCCTGATGACGCCGGCGCTGGCAGCCCCCGGACCGGAATCTGGGCAACGCGGCAACGCCGCGTCAAAAGCTGCGGCTCCTCAAGATAGAGGCACAGATGCTGCCCGTAGCAAGGATGCCCTCACTACAAGAGCGAAACATCAGCCAGACGGAAAAGCTAAAAACGCTGCCAATACGCAAGCTGCAAGCGATATGCAGGCTGCAAGCGATACGCAGGCTGCAAGCGATACGCAGGCTGCAAGCGATACGCAGGCTGCAAGCGATACGCAAGCTGCAGGCGATATGCAAGCTGCAAGCGACACGCAGGCTGCAAGCGATACGCAAGCTGCAGGCGAGCAGGCAGTCGAGACCGCCCCGGAACAGAAAACCGACGGCGAGCAAGCCGCAGGCGAAATGGACATAGTCGACCGGGCTCACCTTGTTGTCGATGAAACTATTCTGGAAGATCAGGCCGCTCAGCATTACTACCTTGCCGGCAGTTATCTGCGCGCCTGGGAGCTTGAGCTCTCTGAAATCGAGCTGGAAGAAGCAACCATTTACTCGCCCGACATGAAAGCAGCGCACAGAGATCTCTGCATCGTTTCTTTGCTGCGCTTTAACCCTTTGCGTGCTGTTGCGGAGTTTATGATGGTCACCGGGCTCGGCGAGCCGATTCCCTATACGGATGCCGAGAAAGCCGAGCTGAACAAACGCGCATTGATAGCTCACTACAAGAAAGGGCTTGCCTGGGGACAGAAGCACAACTGGCAGGAAGCAACAACCGAGCTTAAATGGGCTCTGACTTACGGTCCCAGGGACTTTGCCATCCATCATTCGCTTGCCTTTGCTTATGCCAATCTCGGCGAGTTCAGCCAGTCCGAAGAACAATATGCCGAAACTTTCGCGCTTGCTCCGGCAGACGGGTTCGCGCATGCCGACTTTGCCAATATGCTGGAAGAAAAAGGACAGATCGCTCGCGCGGAGAACGAACTGCAACGGGCTGTGCAACTGGCTCCGTCGGCGGCGGCTCTGCATGTGGATCTCGGCTGGGTCGCCGAAGCCAGGGGGGATCTTTCCACGGCATCGCAAGAATTTCAGACGGCAGTCGGGCTGAGCCCCTCGCATGCCGGACTCTGGGCTCATCTAGGGCGCCTCCTCGAGCGCGAGGGACTCTCAGGCAAAGCAATAGACGCTTATTCCCGGGCGCTTTCACTGGATCCCGACCTGCCTGAAGCCAGACAGAGCCTCGCCAGGCTCAAGCAAAAATCTTCGTAGTTTCCCCAATGACACACCTGCGCGGCTTTCATACCATTTCACCAGGGTTAAAAGCACTCTTCCCTCCTGGTATGAAAAAGTGTTTGAAGACACTAAAGCCCACTTGAGCAACGAGGTCGAAGTAGCAGGCAGAGTCCTGCCGTCACTGCCCGGCGCTATCTGGTCCGAGCTGAGCAATGACTGGGCAACCAACCGCGGGCAGCTGGTCAAGAATGTTGCTCTCTCGGCAGGTGTCGGCACGGTTGCCGGTATCCTTTTCTCGCGCTCGCCGGCGCTGGCGAAAGTCGCCTTCGGCGCCATCGGGCTTTATCAGGGCTGGGGACTGGCATGCAGCACCGGGCAAATGCTCAGCTCCGCCTGGGAAGCCGGCAGCCAGGCGGATCAAGAAGCTGTCGCCAGGAATATCAGCGCCTCACTCGGGCGAGCCGGAGCCAACTTTGCCGAGACCATGCCTGCGACCATAGCTGGCGGTATCGGTGGCACCTACATCGGGCGCCAGACGCCTTTTATTCAAAACACGCTCTTTTCCCTGGAAAAACAAGTGCGCATGGCCGAGCCTGAAAGTCTGCATTATGTCGGACCGGACAGTCAGAGGCTCAATATCGCCTCAACTCCGGGCAAATTCGATCTTCTTTCATTGAGCGAGCGTATGGCGCAATCTCAGGTCTGGCCGAACCTTGAAGAAGGACGCTTTTTCCAGGTTTCCCCGCAGGGGCAGGCCAGAATCGGCAGAGCGCTGCCCGGCACAGCATCGGAGACTTTCATGGGGAGGCAATCCGACCATGTTTTCCACACTCATCTCGAACGCATCGCTCCTACATCAGGCGATTATTTCGCCGCCAGAAAAGTGGGGGTGATTTCAGTGCCACGCCGCGGACTGACCGTCTTTTACGAAGGACTGGGCGATCGGTTGGCGGAAGTGCGCGCCTCGGTCAACTCCGGCGCCGGCGTTCCGGAGAACCTCAACTTCCGCTTCCTCGTGCTGGATCGAAGCAAGCAACTGGCCGTCGGTGTCGAGAGCATGTGGAGTGATCACGCCGGGCTCGAGCCTGTGGGTTTGCAGCCGCTCCATTACCGTGACACGCTGAAAGCACTCTCTGCATGGGACGGCGGGCCGCTCAAACTGGCGGCGATCAAAGGCGCGCCGCAGGCGCTCCTTTCACCTGGGATGACGGACCTGATGCGCCAATTGACGATAGAAGCTAGTAAAGGCTCTTAAGCTGCCAGCAACAAAGCCTGTTATCAACAGACCCGGACAGGTTAAACTGTTCGAATGATTTTTTTCGTCCGGACTTCTTTGTAAGGAGGCGGCTACTTGAAAGTTTCTGTTGGGCTGAAAGCGGATACCAAATACCTCTGGTTCGAAACAAAAAAGAGCCGTGAATATATCCGCATCACCGACGAAGTGAGTAGCTTCGTCAAGGAAAGCGGCATCCAGGAAGGTTTCGTTCTGGTATCGGCAATGCACATTACTGCCGGCGTATATATCAATGACTGGGAGGGCGGGCTGATCCAGGACATCGATAAGTGGCTGGATGAGCTGGCTCCAGCCAGACCTGACTATAAGCACCACCTAACTGGCGAAGACAACGGCGATGCTCATCTGAAACGGATACTGATCAATCATCAGGTGACTGTCCCTATCACCGAGGGCAAGCTCGATCTCGGACCATGGGAGCAGATCTTTTACGCGGAATTCGACGGTAGGCGCAAAAAACGAGTAATACTCAAAGCGCTGGGAACCACGTGAGCCGAAAGGCATAGGGGAGAGTTTGCCGCCGCCGGCAGGCAAGAAAGCAGGCGGCGGGCAGCAAAGCAAGAAGGGGGTTCAAATTCACAATGGGAAATTCAACTGTGTACGCCAAACATACAACACATGCACGTAACGGGGAAAACGGCGCCGGCGCAAGGCGCAAGGCCGTCCAGACCGTGCAGCAGCGCGAACCTGTGCGCTCGTCGGTGGATTATGCCAAGACGGCTGTGTCCGACTTATTTGGAGCGAACGTCTTCAGCCGGGCGACAATGCGCACGCTTCTGCCGAAGACGGTCTACAAAGCTTTCATCCGCTGCGTCGATCATGGCGACAGGCTGGATCCCGCCATCGCCGACGTTATCGCCAATGCCATGAAGGACTGGGCAATTGCTCGCGGCGCCACGCATTTCACGCACTGGTTCCAGCCGATGACCGGCTTTACCGCTGAAAAACACGATTCTTTCCTCGTCTCCGGCGGGGACGAAGGCGCTATCCTGGAATTCTCCGGCAAGGTCCTCCTGCAAGGCGAGCCTGACGCATCCAGCTTCCCGTCAGGCGGCATCCGCTCGACTTTCGAAGCCAGGGGCTACACAGGATGGGATGCCACCAGCCCGGCTTTCATCATGGAAAGCATCAACGGCAAGACTCTTTGTATTCCGACCGTGTTCTGTTCATACAGTGGGCATGCGCTCGATAAAAAGACGCCGCTGCTGCGCTCGCTGGATGCAATCAACCACCAGGCTCTCAGGCTGCTGCGCTTGCTCGGCAATACCGAAGCGCGGCGGGTTACCTGCACGGTCGGTCCCGAGCAAGAATACTTCCTGGTCGACGAGTCCTTTTACTTGCTGCGCCCGGATTTGATCAATTCAGGCAGAGCCCTGTTCGGCGCCAGACCGCCCAAGGGGCAGGAAATGGAAGACCACTACTGGGGCTCGATCAAAGAGCGCGTGCTCTCTTTCATGATGGACACTGAATCAGAGCTGTACAAGTTGGGCGTACCTGTAAAGACCAGGCACAACGAG
>JAHFBI010000026.1:0-20682 GCA_023250095.1 Candidatus Melainabacteria bacterium | reverse complement strand
CGATCACAACATGGTGCTTATGGAGGTATTCAAGAAAACTGCCCAGAAGCACGGGCTGCGCTGCCTTTTCCATGAGAAGCCCTTTACCGGCATAAACGGCAGCGGCAAGCACAACAACTGGTCGCTTGCCGACGACGGCGGCAACAACCTACTCGAGCCTGGGCACACGCCGCATGAGAACCAGCAATTCCTTGTTTTCTTGACTGCCGTCATTCGAGCCATCAGCAAGCACGGCGCCCTGTTGAGGGCAAGCATAGCCACCGCCGGCAATGACCACCGTCTGGGCGCCAACGAGGCCCCACCGGCTATCATGAGCATTTATCTCGGCGACAAACTTACCGAGGTAGTCGAGGCCATCATCACCGGCAAAGGCGACCCCGGAAGCAAGACCAGCCGCACGATCCAGATAGGCGTTTCCACTTTGCCCGAATTGCCCACCGACGATTCGGATCGCAACAGGACCTCGCCCTTCGCTTTCACCGGCAACAAGTTCGAGTTCCGGGCGGTAGGCTCCAGCCAGTCCATCGCTTTCCCGAACACTGTGCTCAACACGATCGTAGCCGAATCGCTCGACTACATATCCAATCGCATCGAAGAGGTAATGAGCAAGGGGCAGGATCTAAGTCCCGCCGTGCAGTTAGTGTGCAAGGAAGTCCTCACCGAGCACAAGCGCGTCTTGTTTAACGGTGACAACTACTCGAAGGAATGGCACGATGAGGCGCACAAAAGAGGATTGCCAAACTTGCGCAATACTCCAGAAGCGCTGCCTGTGCTAGCCGAGAAAGAGACCCGCCAGCTTTTCAAGAAATACGGCGTTCTCAGCGAAGAAGAGCTTAACGGGCGTTACAACATCATGCTGGAGAGCTATTGCAAAACCATCAACATCGAAGCCCTCATCACGATCAATATGGGCACAACGATGATCCTGCCTGCAGCCCTCAAGTAACAAACCTTGCCGAAACAATCGTCGCCACGAAAGCGGCTGTGAGCGGCATCGATTTGCATGCGCACGAAAAGATGCTCAAGGATGTCGCCGACCGCGTGTCCAAGCTCAAGAAGGCGCTCGAGCATCTTGATGCCCTCTCCAAGGAAGTCGACGAAGGCGAAGGCGACGCGCTCTCACATGCCAGATTCTATCAGCAGAAAGTTTTGCCCGCCATGAACGCGGTGAGAGCTATTGCCGATGAACTCGAAGTGATCGTGGATGACGATGTCTGGTCTCTGCCCAAATTCCGCGAAATGCTCTACATCTATTGAGTCCTGGCTGAAAAAAAAGTGAAGAGAAAGGGCCTGGAGTCGGACTCCAGGCCCTTTCTCTTTGCCGCTTCGAATAGCTCACTTTCGAAGGGTCTTTTTCAAATCACGTCTTTGCGTCTCCGAACTCTTTCCAGTATCCGTCTCCGTGTCAATTCCCACTGTCCATTCGCCAGCTTATTTCAGCTCTTTGCGCAATACTGAGAGCCCCAGTCCGATCGCACCGCCGACTGCTGCTCCTTTGAGCCCACTTTTCCCTCCGCGTGAAGTCATCAGCCCGAGCCCGAGCCCGGCAGTAGCTCCTGTTGCCGTATCGCGTAGGATCGGGTGGCGCTTCAATGTGCCACTCGATCTGATCAAGCCCAGTCCTGCTCCGGTGCCGGCCCCCATCAGCGCACCGCGCCCGATGCCGCGCCCGCTCAGAAGTCCGGCGACAGCACCGGCGGCAGTGCCAACGGCCGCTCCCACGGTTGCAGACTTAACCTTGGGGTGCGCCTGGAAAAAGGTCTTGACTTTGCTCTGGCTGTGCGTGTGTGAGACCTGCCCTTGATAAACGTCGCAATACGCCGGCTGCGCCATTTGCCCGCCAAGCGTCAGAACAGTCAGAGCGCTGAGAATAGCTCTTGCAGTAATAGTCGACATGACTTCCTCCCTGGATGAAGCTGGCACTGGACAAGCGATCGATGTGTATATCAATCCGAGGCACGACTGTGTTTATTGACGGCGCGAGGTACTGCATGTTCCCGCGCCGTTTTTTCCGGGAGGTAATTCGTTGCCTGTTGCCTGTTAGTGACTGCTGGTACCTGCTGCATAGCTTCTGGCACCTGCTGTTTGTTACTTGTTTTCCATCTTCGGCGGACTCACTAACTGTTGAGCCTGTGCTGGCAGTCGAAAATGTGCTTGCCCCTCTGGAGCCAACGACTGAGAACTTGCCCGAGTTTGGATGGGCTGATAGGCTTGCTGATGTAATCATCCATTCCCGACTCCAGGCATTTTTCACGGTCGCCTTGCATGGCGTGTGCCGTCATGGCCACGACGATTGTGTGGCTGCCGGTAATGGCGTCCCGCTTACGGATGCAACCTGTAGCCTCATAGCCATCCATCTCGGGCATCTGGCAGTCCATCAGCACAAGCGCGTATTTGGTGCGAGCAACAGCATCAAGAGCTTCGCGCCCGTTGTTGACGATATGCACCTGGCAGCCCAGTCCTTCCAGTTGCAAGCGGGCAACCTTTTGATTGACGGGATTGTCTTCGGCAATGAGAATCAGGGACGAACTGGACTCCTGTGAGAGATCTTCCCTGGAGTCTTTCACCAGCTGCACATCCATGGATGGATCGCAAGAGATAGCTTCATACTTTGCCCGACCGTCCAGGACCCTCAAAAGACAGTCGAATAATTGCCCCTGCCGCACCGGCTTGGTCAGGTATGCCGAGAAGCCGCATTTAAGGGCTCTTTGACCGCGTCCGGCTTCATCAAAAGGCGCAAGCAGGATGAGCTCGGTCTCCTTCAGCTCGGCGCTGCCGGCAATCTGGCGCGCCAGGGTAAAAGGATGAATGTCCCCGAGATCGAATTCGATAATAGCCGCATCGAATGGTTTGTGCGCTGAGGCATCGTCCTTCAAAGCTGAGAGCGCTTCTGCGCCTGAGAAGACTGACTGAAAGCAAGCTTTCCAGGAGGCAGCATAATCCTCAATAATATTTCCGGACGAAGACTGCCCGTGGACAACAAGCAAGCGCAGGTTCTCCAGACTCGGGACAAGGTTATCAGCCGCAGCAACGGACGACTTGCTCAGGGGTAGAGTGAACCAGAAAGTTGAGCCCTGCCCCTCCTTGCTCTCCACGCCAATCGAACCGCCCAGCAATTCGACAAGCTGTCCTGCTATGGACAAACCCAGTCCATTGCCGCCATATTTTCTGGTCAAAGTGCCGTCTGCCTGCGTGAACGGCTGAAAAAGCTTGCGCATGTCCTGCTCGGACATACCAACACCTGTGTCGTGAACGGAGAAACGGACGAAAGCGGGTGTCTGGCTGGCATGCTCCAGTGTGGCTCTTATGACTACTTCCCCTTTCTCGGTGAACTTGATGGCATTGCCCAAAAGATGAGCCAGCACCTGCCGCAGGCGTGCGGGATCGCCGCATATCTTGCGGGGCACCTCAGGAGCCACATAGGTCATAACAGAGAGCTTCTTTTGATGGGCCCGGGCGGAAAGCAGCTCCGCCGTGCCTTCCACCAGGTTCACCAGGTCGAATTCCATAAGCTCCAAATCAAGTTTGCTGGTCTGAAGTTTGGAGAAATCGAAAAGATCGTTGACTGTTTCCAGAAGAGACAATGCCGAGTCGCGCCCGATGGAGGCGAACTCCTTTTGCTCGGCATCGAGGGCTGTGTTGAGCAGAAGCTCGTTGGTGGCAATCATTCCATTGAGAGGTGTGCGAATTTCGTGGCTCATGTTGGCCAGAAATTGCGATTTGGCTTGAGAGGCGGAAATTGCCTGCTCGGAAGCCCGCTGTAACTCGCGCGCCAGGCAACGAAGCTCTTCATTGGCCACGGTCAGCTGCGCAAGCCGATGCTCGAGCGCGGCATTGAGATCCGCGATTGCCTCGTCGAGGCGGCGGCGCTCACGCACCCGCGTTATCAGTGACTTGATCCGAGTGAGCAGCTCGGTGGGATGGAAAGGCTTGAAGAGATAATCATCGGCACCTGCTTCCCAGCCTTTGAGCAGCTCCTCCCGTTGGGTCAGCGCCGTCAGGAGCACAACAGGTATTTGCGACATGCAGGAGTCGGATTTTAGCTGCTTACACAGCTCCAGCCCATCAAGCTCGGGCATCATCACATCGGCCAGGATGATGTCCGGCATCCATTCTAAAGCCGCCTCCAGAGCCTGTTTGCCGTCAGCTGCCAGGCGCACCTGTCCTAGCTGTCCGAGCAGGGTAGCTATGTACGAGGCAAGTTCGCCATTGTCTTCGGCAACAAGAATTCTGGCTGAGTCCAAAGGCAAACTCAAGGGCTCGCTCTCACAGTCTTGCGGAGCAAGAGCCATTCTCGCGCGGCTGAGAAATCTGGTGATTGTCTCCTCAGCAGCCACAGAAGGAGCAGGCTCCGCCGGCAGCTCCACAGTAAAGACCGTGCCCCGACCAATGCGGCTTCTCACGGCAACCGTGCCTCCGAGCAGCGCGGCAAATTCTTTGACAAGAGCCAGCCCGAGCCCGCTTCCTTCAAAGCGTCGCGTCGAGGAACTTTCCAGCTGGGTGAACTTCTGGAAGAGCTTCTGGATCTCAGCCTTCGGGATGCCTATGCCCGAGTCGGTGACTGAAAGGACAAGCCGGTCGCCGTCGACTTTGAGAGATACGTCCACATCACCGTCTTCCGGAGTGAATTTGACAGCATTGGAGAGCAAGTTGAACAGTATGCGCTCAAAAAGATAGCGATCAATGTTGAGGATGGGGTCGCCTTGCGCACGCTCGAAAGTGCTGGTCAGCCGTTTGCTCTCTACAGCTCCCTGAAAATCCATGACGATAGAGGCAGTCAGAGCGTTTATGTCAGTAGGCTCGGCATTGACTTCTACCTTGCCCACTTCCAGCCGTGAATAATCGAGGATGCCTGTGACAAGTTGCAAGAGACGCAGGGCATTGTTGTGCATCGTCGCAAGCAACTGCTTCTGACTGCGCTTGATCGGCCCGCATTGCCCGAGCAAAAGAGTTTCGATTGGCGCCAGAAGCAAGGTCAGCGGCGTACGCACTTCGTGAGAGACCCGGGCGAAGAACTCGCCCCTTTTCTGCTCGTTTTCTTGCAGAAGCTTGTTGGCTTCGACCAGCTCTTTGTTGCGTGCCAGAGCCGCCATTTCGTTTTGTTTCAGCTGAGCAATCTCCATTTGGAAAGTGAGATTTTCTTGCTCGAGATCTCCTATTTCATCGCCCCCTTTGTCACGTCTTTTTCCCAGACAGAAAAAGAGGGCGGTTGTCAGAGCAGTCAGCGCGCAAGCAAGCTGGAAGACAAAAGAAGCTCCAACGGATTTCGCCGGGCCATATGCCGCTTGGAAGAGATGGGCGCAGCCTGTGGCAAAGATGAGAACAGCTGGCGCAAGCACAAGCCATTTTCTTTTGGCGCCCATTCGTTTGCCTGCCGTGGCAGCCATAACCCCTGCAACCAGGTAGCAGGCGACGCAGATCAAGCAATCAGAAAGGACGTGCAGCCACACACTCCGGTTCCCCCTCTCTTTGAAACCTGAAACACTGGATTATTACAAAGGCACAGACAGCGGTTTCTAGCCGAGAGCCTGACGCCAGTCACTATTCCACCCGTTTGAACCCGTCGAGAAATCTGCCTCGACCAAAAGTCCAGCTGATAGCCTGCGCAAAGTACTCTGCGCTCTTGTGCTGACATAGGGGTTGTCATCCTCTACAAGCACTTCAAGGATAGCCTCGGGCGTGTGAGGGTTTTCGGACAACCTGTATCTGACGTCTGGATTCTCGTCTTCGGAGAGCACTGCCAGAGTCTCAAAAGGTGTGTTGAGATTATCGGCAACAGACTGCCGCACGCTTGCTGCCTTGTGTTCGGAAAGTCGAGAAAGAACATCCTCCGGCGTGCGGGGATTTTCCGCAACTCGCTCCAGCACAGACTCGCAGCTGTGATAAGAGAGATAAGTGAGGACTGAAGGAGGCGTCACGGGATTACTGGCAATCTGCAGGCGTATCCTGGTAAATTCCCCATCATCGAGTATATCGGAGCGACTGCGCACGTTCGCCTTGAGCCCCGCAGATCCCGCAGCATGCTCCAGGCGCGCGGCCAGGAGCACTTGAACGGCTTCCTTGAGATGGTTGGACGTCTTCCAGTTGAAACGCACTATAAAGGAAAGATCCTCGCGCCGTCCGGATTCGTCTTTGCCGCCAATCTCACTGCCGTTCATGAAAAACATCTCTTTTCTCCCTGCCGCGTGCCACACCGCGTCCTTGCGAGCCGACCGTACCTTGATCCAAATTTTCAAATTCAGCTTAGCGCGGCTCTTTCCTCTTCCCGTTTTCCGACTTCTGAGAGCCTGTGGAAGCCAGACGGGTGGGATTGGAGGCACTTGCATCCCGACCTCATACATCGAATTTAGCAAGCACCCTTCCAACAATACAATTGGAAACATTCAGCTGACAGCGGTCTACATGGGCTCTGGCACTGTCCGAAACCTATTTCTTGGGTGTCTCCTGCTCCAGAGTAAAGCTGATAAAGCGATTGAGGCGCCGGAAGGACCATTTAAGAGCTTCGTATATGATGCGGGACTGGACCCAGTTGTCCTGGGCGGCAGCATCCTCCATTCGCACGCTCAAGCGCACCATCTCCGTCGCCCCAATGGCAGCAGACGAGCCTTTCAGCTGGTGAGCCAGAGATTCCAGAGCACGGGCATCCCGCTTCTGCCTGGCCAGGTCGATGCTCTCCAGAAGGGTTTCAGCCGCCGAAAGGAATACTTCCAAAATTTCCCTGGCCACTTCGTTGCCGCAAGTGCGTTGCAAGAGCGCGATATTTATCGGATCTTCGTTGATTGTCTGCAGCGGCGAATCTTCTTCTCCGCGCAACGCCGCTGCCATCGCTTCGCTTTGCGGTACATGTGGAGTTGGTGCCCCTTCTTTGCCCAGCCAGCGAGTGAGTATGCCTTCTAGTTTTTTCTGGTCGACGGGCTTGCTGATGTAATCATCCATCCCGGCTGCAATACACTTGTCGCGGTCACCTTCCATGGCGTGCGCTGTCATGGCGATAATGGGCACCCGGCGTCCGGTGAGGATCTCGCCCTTGCGGATGGCGGTGGTGGCCTGGAAACCGTCCATTTCCGGCATCTGGCAGTCCATGAGCACGAGAGTGTAAGTGCCGTTGCTGACAGCATCTACGGCCTCCTGCCCGTTGCCGACAGCATGGGCGGCAAAGCCGAGATTTTTCAACTGCAAGAGTGCCACTTTCTGATTGACTGGGTTGTCTTCGGCAACCAGGATAAGCTCTTGCTTTCCGGTCGCCTTCGGAATGGGTTGTGTAAGAGTGAGATCGAGCTGGCGCGGCACTCCCATGCTGAGTATATTCTTGAAACAGTCATGCAGTTGACCATACTTGAGCGGCTTGGACAGATAAGCGGAAAAGCCTGCCTCGAGAGCCTTCTCGCCTTGTCCTTTGGCCGAAGCAGTCGAAACAAGCACCAGCTTTGTATCCCCAAGGAGCGGGTCCTGGCGGATGCCGTCAGCGATACTATAGCCATCCGTCTCTGGAGAGAGAAGATCGAGAATGGCCAGGTCATAAGGATCTCCGTCCATAGCTTCTTTGCGCAGGCAGCTGAGAGCTTCTTCGGTGTTTGTGATGCACTGACAGCGCATACCCCAGGCTGTCGAATAAGCCTCGATAGTGTGCCCGACACTGACCGGGGCATTGATGACCAAAAGCTTCTTGTTCTGAAGACTGGTCTCCGGTTGTGAGGACTCGACTGACAATGTCGAGCGCTCGAGCGGCATTGTGAAAAAGAAGGTCGAGCCTTTTCCTTTACTGCTCTCGGCTGAGATAGCCCCGCCCATCAACTCGACCAGTCCCTTGCAGATGGAAAGTCCAAGCCCTGTGCCGCCGTAGCGGCGTGTAATAGAGCCGTCGGCTTGCGTGAACGGGCGGAAGAGACGGTGCAAAGTAGCTTTCGGTATGCCGATGCCCGTATCTGTCACGGAAAAGCGCACTTTGATATTGGTGTCGGATATTTCCTCCGGAGTGACTGAAAGGACAACTTCTCCTTGCTCGGTAAATTTCATGGCATTGCCAGCCAGGTTGAGCAACACCTGCCGTATGTGCCCTGGATCACCACGCAGTAGTTTAGGAATGTCTGGTGAGATAAATGTCATCAGCGAGAGCTTTTTCTGCCTGGCTTTCTCGGCAAGAAGCTCGGCCGTCGCCTCAACGATAGCCGTCAGCTCGAAGTCGAGAATTTCCAGGTCCACCTTGCCAGCTTCGATTTTGGAGAAATCAAGTATGTCGTTGATGATATCGAGCAAGACTTTGGCCGATTCGTGAATGATGTTGGCGTGCTCGCGCTGCTCGGAATTAAGTGGCGTCCGCAAAAGAAGATCGCTCATGCCGATCACGCCATTCATTGGCGTGCGTATCTCGTGAGACATATTGGCCAGGAATTCGGACTTGAGCCGCGAGGCTTCAAGAGCCTGGTCGCGAGCCTGCGCCAGCTTTATCGCCAGCGACTTCAGCTCGGCAAGCGTCTGCTCGCGCGTGCGCGACTGTTCAAGAGCCGCTTGCTCCTGCGCGTTGAGCAATTGCTCCAGATGAGCGATCCGCTCTTTCAGTGTCTCAATTTCATTGTGCTCAGTTTTGCTGTCCATCTCAGGCCCTACCGGTTTTAAAGACTGCCGCACCATCGAAAGGAAGGATTGCCAGCTTGGTGTTCAGGGCAAACGGCTTGAAAGAGAGAGCTGTTTTCCTGGATATGCTGACGCGCGCGAAAATGATAACGGCGAACATATCGGACGAAGGCAGCATGCCACCAAAGCCGAGCACAGACTTTACAGAATGAGGGATGACAAAGTCTTCCTGGGCAGGAATAGACGGATTGCCCTGCGCTTGCCCGACATAAAATACATTGTATGCCCTTTGTTCGAGCTCCAACAAAAGCTGGCCATCCGGGCAGAGAATTGAGGGAATTTCCAGTCCGAATTGCAAAACGAGCTGAGCGATCATCGGCATTCTCTGCACCGTTTCCTCGCTGATTAGCGGAATGGAGCGATGATGTAGCGAGTATCGCCGGTCGTTCCAGGCACCGTGACTGCCGGCAGTGGCCAGCAGGGTCAGACATTTAGTCTGCGATGGCGGCTCACTTCCTAGAGTCTCAATGACACATTCTTGTAGATCTCTTTCCAGAGCCTTATAAGGATGAGTCTTGAAAAAGCGCACGAGAACACAGGCTTTATCACCGAGTGATTTGCTGACCAGGCTATCGTACAGGTGAGAGACGGTCCTTTGCGCCACATCTTCCATACAGATGGCATCGCGCCCCATCTGGCGCAGCGCTGCGCCCAGCTGCGTCATCTCTTTCAGAGAGAAGCTGTCCAGGTCATAAGTAGCCGGCTGGGAAATCTGAACCATATCTGTCAGAACAAACTACCTTCCTGGCTGAGGGAGCTTTAAATATATAGCCACTAACAAACATTATTCAAACTGCTTGAATGGCTGAATTGCTCATTATTAAACGCGGGGCGATTTCAGGGGTAATGTCAAGCCGTTTTGTCAAAGTTACAGGTTATCCCCTAGAACCTTATATGCCTTCCTGTAAGCCCGGATGAGTGCCGCAAAATATAATTGTCAATAGGAGGCGATCGATTTCGCCTTCCCTTCATTTAGCAAGGAAGCGACGGATGCCTAGAAAAAAAGCTCAGCAGAAAGTCGCAATTGAACCGATGGTTGAAATTACAGAGAGGCTATCTCTTTCTGATGAGGCTGTCGAGCTTTCCTTTTCTTATTATTTCAACTGGGGCTATCCTGATTACATTGCTTGCGCTCTCAAACTTCTGTTTGAGCTGTCCGACCCGTCCGAGCGCCAGATTCTCGATGCCGATCTCAGCTGGAGTCGCCTGAGGGCTTTGCTCGAAAGAGCCGAATCGGAGCAAGTCAAGTATTTGATAGCCAGCAATCCAGAAACACCGCAGTGCGTCCTGGACTATCTCAGCAAGCAAGAGACACTGAGCGTCACAGAACGTGTTGCCGAGCATCCCTCAGCCCATCCTTCCACCCTGTCCGCTCTTGCCTGCCACAAGGCTGCTTCAGTGCGCGTGGCAGTAGCCGAGAACGGCAATTCTTCAACTGAAACTTTCGAGACCCTCTGCCGCGACAGCAACGCCGATGTGCGCTATCGCCTGGCTGAGAATTTCAATACACCTGAGGACATACTGAAGTTTCTCGCTGACGATGACAATCCATACGTGGGCGCAAGGGCCCAACAAACTCTCGACCGCCTCACCGGTGCCGAAATTATCGAAGGCCATTTTGCGGAAATGAGAGGACATCGCTCTGCCCGTAAGGTTTCCGGCTGATTCCGGCGCCATATGAGTTTCCAATTGCTTTGTTGGAAAACGGCTGAGTAAACTCAAGGTATTGTCAAGAGGCCCTCACTTCCTCGCGCGGTATTTATGACCGCCAATGAAAAAGGAACGGGTCTTTTGCTTTTTTGCGGTTTTAGACCCTCTGCGAGCCTGACATCTCCAGCTCATGGTATGTGAGCTGAAAGATCCAGAGACTGTGACCTGCCGGCAAAGTTCAAGCCGACGTGGATGCCCCTGCCGGACAGGGCTTTCAGCTTCGTCTTTCCTTGCCGGCTCAACTATGGGGTAATCCCCAGTTCAACTCTGGCTCTACCTGAGTCTGGGCGTTGTATAAAAGCTATATATAGAGTTCCCAGCCAGGCAATTCTCGAAGACCAGCCGGTAGGCTTAGCCAGCGGCAGGATGGCTTGTATTTTTTCTCCTGACTGCCGGCTTTTTGAGATTTTTGCTCGTTGCCTTCAGGCAGTCGCGACAATCATAGAGTTGGGTTGGTTGGATAACATGGGTGTAAAAAGATCAAGAGCTAATAAGGCCTCGGTTGCTCCCTCAAGGGGCAAGATCCCCGACGTCGCCAGCTTGATCGAGCTGGGAGCCGACCACAGCCGGCTGATTCTTGTTGCCGAAGACGATGCCGTCAATCAGAAAGTGGCTCTCTTTCAACTCAAAGACCTCGGTTTTGCCGCTCATCTTGTCTCCAATGGCGAACAGGCTCTAGCTGCTATTTCCCAGCAGCACTATGCTCTCATTCTCATGGATTGCCTTATGCCGGTTATGGACGGAGTTGCAGCCACGCGCATTATTCGGCTCAGGGAAGCTCAAAACGGGCAACACGTGCCGATCATTGCCATGACAGCCCATGTAGTCGAGGGTGCCAGAGAGGAATGTCTCTCAGCAGGCATGGATGATTTTATCGCCAAGCCTGTCACTCCTTCCAAGTTGCAAGAAGTTGTAGCACGCTGGCTGCCCGGATTCGGGAAAAAAGACATCGCCTCAATCATAGGGTTTTCCAGGCTCGAAGCGATGATCGGACGTGCTGCTGCCACCGATGTCTTGCGCGTATATGTCACTTCCACAACCGCACTCTTGCAAGAGCTTGCCAGAGCTCTTAAAAATCAGGACATGCAAGGCGCCCGAGCCGTGCTCGGCGAGCTCCACAGCTCATGCACCGTTATTGGTGCCCTTTCAATGCTCAAGATGTGCGAGAGGATTTCCGCCTTAGTGGGCAAATGCCTCTGGCAGAGCGCCTGGAGCAATTATCAGGAGCTTTGTGACGAATCGAGGCGTATCGACCGTTTCGTCAAAGAATTGCTGAAGACGGCCTGAGAAGCCCCTCTCTCCGCCCCGCCGCCTTCAAAAAGAGCCCAAGCCATGGACTGTACCGGAGCCGACAAAACAGGCTCATCTTTTCTCTTGCTCCAATGCTTGACTTGAGGATAACAGTTCTTAGCATTTGCCTTTTTTTGCACCATTAGTCCGAAATTTCGTGCAAAGTGGAAGCAGGCCATTTGCCGGGACAAAATGCAACGCAGGCATGTCTATTCTGGACTGAGCGTGCGTTGTATGAGACTGTTCATTGCACCAGGGACCCTGAGAGCTTAACGGATAAGTTAGATAATTGATGAAAAGGTCGAGAAACAATGGAACCAGGACAAATTCCAGGGAGCCACTTAACTGGGCTGTAATGGACGAGCTGGCGACTCTGGGGGAGCTGGTTCTTTCAGACGACGACATCTCGGGGGAAAGTCCGGAGGGAGGTCCGGAAGCTGAAGAGGAACATTACCAGGCCGAGCATGTCTTCGAAGAGGATTCGACAAAGATTTATTTGCGAGAGATCGGGCGCCACAAGCTGTTGAATGGGCGGGAAGAGATCGAACTGGCACGTGCCACCAGGGGCGGTGACGAGATAGCACGCCGCAAGCTTGTTCAGTCCAATTTGCGTCTGGTTGTCAGCATAGCACGCCGGTATATCAACCGCGGCATCGGCTTTCAGGATCTGATCCAGGAGGGAAACCTCGGCTTGATCAGGGCGACCGAAAAGTTCGATCCCGAAAGGGGCTATAAATTTTCCACTTATGCCACCTGGTGGATTCGCCAGAGCATTACGCGAGCCATTGCCAACAAATCGCGAGCTATACGCGTGCCTGTGCACATGACGGAAGTCATGAGCAGACTGTGCAAAGTAGTCCGCACATGCGCCGAAGAGCTCGGGAGACGCCCGACACTGGATGAAATTGCCGCTGCCTCAGGAATGGAGCGTTCGAAAGTGATGCTGGCGTTCAGCGCATCCAAGGGGCTTCTGTCTCTGGATGCCACACCGCGCGGCGATATAGATCGCGCGCTCGGCGATACGCTCGAGGATGAAAATATGCCACCGCCAGACGAGACGGCAGCAGCACGACTTATGAAACGCGATGTGAAGGAGTTGCTCGATTGCCTGAGCCTGCAGGAAAAGGCTGTGATCACGCTACGCTACGGACTTGGCGCCACACCGCCTCTAACCCTGGCACAGTCGGGTGAAAAACTTCGCCTGAGCCGCGAGAGGGTCCGCCAGATTGAGTTCAAGGCTATGAAAAAGCTCAGATCCAATGAGCAACTTCTCGGTTTGCGCGGTTATATCAACTGAGGCTGGCTCACATGGCAGCTGACGAGGACCAGCAGCCGAGCGACCCTGCATCCTTCGGCGCCGGCAAAATCCGCAAAGAGCCAGCACCCGCTCCCAGACGCAAGAGCGTGGTTTGCGCCCGGGAAGCCACGTATGGATTCTCGTCGGACGAGAGCTGCTCAAGTATTTCGTGAGGAGTATTATGATTCTCCGCCAGGCGAAAGCGCACATCGGCGCACTCGTCGGCCGACAGCCTCTCAACTGTTTCGGAAGAAGTATGTGTGTTCTCCGCCACAGCCGATCGCACCTCCGGGTCTTTATGACCAGAAAGTCGAGACAAGGTCGCAGCAGATGTGCTGGGATTCTCGGCGATACGCTCTAGCACCATGGGATCGGCACATTTTGTCAAATGATCCAGCACTGGTGTTGGCGTGTTCGGATTGCTTGCCAGAAGGCAGCGTATGCGCCTTATGTCTTGCGCGCTCGAAAACCCTGACAAAGACAGTTCGTCTTCTTCTGTATCCACGCTGAGAAGAATTTTCAATGCCCTGTGAATATCAGCTTCGGCATAGTTCCAGTGATAGGAATAAGCAAAGCTCAGGTCGTATTGTTGAGAGGAATCAGTACTCGATAAGTCTGCCATGACATGGTCGCTCCGCCTGCAATGAGTGCCTTACAGGGATGCCTGGTTACCAGTCAGGTCGATAGTTCTGTCTCCTGCCTCACTGTCCGCTGGGACCTGGGGCTTCCTTATCCTGGCTTCTGAGGCAGCTTCCCGCAGGGAAGCTGCCTCAGAAGCCGGCTAGCTTTGCCTGACGGTCGAGAAAGCACCATTTTTCAATCTGCCATGACGGGCCGCTCTGTCATGGAGGCACAACTTGCTTCTGGCTTGGAAAAGGCAGGCAAGATGCCTGGTGACCGGAAATAATGTGTGCTTATTCTCCATTATCCTCCTTTGGGCTGCGCGCCGATTACGGCAAAACTATCTATTGTAAAGGGAAAACATATATTCTTTGTGATCAAAAACAACAGAAGCAGCTCTTCGTGCCGTTTTTGGCCTGGCTCAGCTCAGCCGTGGCGAAAAGGGACCGCAACAGGCTAAGGCTGTCAGGCTCTCACGCCTGATTACGATATCATCGCCAGCCACACTCTTCTAAGGTCTTATCCCGCCCGAAGAAAGAGCCTTAAAGCCTAGCCGCCCGTATGGTCAAAGCTCGCGCCATGCCACTGCCAGGTGACAGCGCCGCTGCTTGTGTCTCGATCCAGAAAACTTCGGACGCGATGGGGCGCTCAGCGCTTTGGCAGAACGCGCTTGCGCATGCGGATGGACTGCGGGGTTACCTCCACGAGCTCATCGTCGAGAATGTATTCCAGGCAGCGCTCGAGACTCATTTCGCGAGGGGCTTGCAAAGTCACGAGAACGTCGGAGTTGGAGCTGCGAATATTCGTCAATTTCTTGGCTTTGCAAACGTTGATGTCCAGATCCTGCAGACGGTTGCATTCGCCCACTATCATGCCTGAATAAACGCGAGTTCCCGGGCTGATGAAATAAATGCCGCGATCCTCGGCCTGCTGCAGAGCGTAGCCAGTGGCAACGCCTTCTTCCCAGGCCACCAGCACACCGTTGCGCTGGTGGTCGATTGTCCCGCACCAGGGGCGGTACTCCAGAAAGGCGTGATTCATGACGCCGTTGCCTTTTGTGAGCCTGAGGAATTCGCTGCGAAAGCCTAGCAAGCCTCTTGTCGGGACGACGAATTCCAGCAGTCCCTGATTGCGGTCGACATGCATGTTCTGCAATTCGGCTCTTCTGGGACCGAGCTCTTGAATGACCGAGCCCATGAATTCTTCCGGAACGTCGATGAGCAGCCTTTCGTAAGGCTCAAAGTCCCGTCCGTCGATTTCTTTGATGATGACCTCAGGGCGGGAAACGGCGAATTCGAATCCTTCACGGCGCATGGTCTCGATCAAAATGCCCAGATGGAGCTCGCCGCGACCACTGACCATGAAAGTGTCCGTGTTGTCCGTTTCTTGCACGCGCAAACTGACATTGGTCTCCAGTTCCCGGAAAAGCCGGTCGCGCAGGTGCCTGGATGTGACGTATTTGCCTTCCTGCCCGGCAAACGGGCTGTCGTTGACCAGAAAAGCCATCTTCATGGTGGGCTCGTCGACTTCGATACGGCGCAGAGCAACCGGGTGTTCAATCTGGGCTATAGTGTCGCCGACATTGGCATTGGCGAAGCCGGCGATGGCGACGATTTCCCCGGCGGCAGCTTCGGCGGCGTCGATGCGCTTCAAGCCCTGGAATTTGAGGAGCTTGGTGATCTTGCCTTTCACCTGCTGCCCGTCCTCCTTGAGAAGAATCACCTGCTGCCCGTCAAAGATGCGCCCGTTATAGATGCGTCCGATGCCTATGCGGCCCAGATAATCACTGTAATCGAGAATGCTTATCTGCATTTGCAGAGGGCTGTCCGGATTGCCCTTGGGCGGCGGGCAATGTATCAACATGAGGTCGAGCAATGGGCGCAGATCATTGCTTTCATCCTCAAGACGGGCTTTGGCGATGCCCTTCACGCCCGAGGCAAAGACATAAGGGAAATCGAGCTGGTGGTTGTCGGCGCCTAGCTCCACGAAGAGGTCGAAGACTTTGTCCACGGCATCATGCGGGTCGATGTTGGGGCGGTCAATCTTATTGATGACCACGATCGGGCGTAGCCCTCTTTCAAGCGCCTTCCTGAGCACGAATCTGGTCTGAGGCATCGGTCCTTCACCGGCATCGACGACGAGCAAGGCGCTATCCACCATGCCGAGGATGCGCTCGACCTCGCCACCGAAGTCGGCGTGTCCGGGCGTGTCGACTATGTTGATCAGATGCCCCTTGTACTCGACGGCGGTATTCTTGGCGAGAATGGTGATACCGCGCTCGCGCTCGAGGTCATTGCTGTCCATGACGCATTCGACCAGCTCCTGATTCTCGCGGAAAACTCCGGTCTGGCGTAAGAAGCCATCGACCAGGGTCGTTTTGCCGTGGTCGACGTGGGCAATAATCGCCACGTTCCGAATATGCGCCACCGAACTTTTTTGTTGGGTCATGTCTTCCTCGAGGTCTCCGTCGCCCTTTTTGTCCGGCACTTCCGTCCGGGAAGGCCGCCTGTTAGCAGATGTTACAGCGCCAGGCTGGGCGTTTGCATCAAATTCAAGCTGGTTGTCGGTTCCCGGTTTTACGATGGTTGCGCTGGTCATATTGTCTCCACTGTGTTGAATTGTCGCAAGTGAGCTGTTTGTTAGTCGGTAATCTTCTGGTGTATGCTTTGTTTGCCGGAGTCTTAAACTTTGAAATGAGCGAATTATCTTTTCTCCGTCCAAACAGAACCCGGACATGGTCACAGCAACCGTATTGAGGCGCCACGCTGGCGGTTATCTGGTGCACTCAGACGAGCTGGGTGCCAGTCTTCAATGCTCCCTCAGGAGCCGGCTGAAGAAAGAAGGCATGTCCATTTTCACTGGCGATCGCGTCGAGCTGGCTGAAGTGGAATTGAATGAGGGTGGTGAGCGGGGCTCAGCGGTGATTGCTGCCAGATTGGACCGGCAGAACCTGCTTTCGCGCCCTTATATCGCGAATGTGGACCAGGTGTTTATTGTACAGGCCACACATCAGCCTGAATGGAACGGACTTCTCTGCGATCGCTACCTGGTGCATTTGAGGCTGGAGCTTGCTTCCGCCCGACATTTCATATGTATAAACAAGTGCGATCTATCCTGCCGCGAGGAGCTGGCGGCTTTACGAAACATTTATGAACCGCTTGATTACACTGTGTTACTTGTTTCGGCGAAGACAGGCGAAGGGGTCAGTGAGTTGAAGCGCCACCTGTCCGGCAAGACCTCGGTTCTGACCGGACCTTCCGGAGTGGGCAAGTCGAGTTTGATCAACCTTCTGAACCCTGCGCTCGGCTTGAAAGTGGATGTAAACGAAGACCTTAATGTTGGCAGACATACAACCACTTATAGCGAACTATACAGGCTGGCTTCCTCCTGTAACGAAATTACCGGCTGGATAGCCGATACGCCTGGCTTCAGCCTGGGCGAACTCAAGCACCCGCAACCCTCTGAGGTCGCCTGGCAGTTTCCCGAGTTGGCCGCCCTGGCTGCAGACTGTAAATTTGGCGATTGTCTTCATCTTGTAGAACAAGGCTGCAATATCCTGGCGAATCAAAGCAAGATTGCCGAGCAACGCTATCGCAGTTACGCCACTTTGATAGAAGAGTCCCAGAACGAGGCACGCCTGCGCAAAGAGACTTCCCAGAAGGTGGAGCACGGTCTTTTGAAATATGTCGGGGGCAAGGAGGGTCGCGCCCGGGCAGTACCCAAACTCGGCGCTCGCTACCGTGCTCAATCAAAACGCCGAGCCAGACAGCAGTTGGCTGACTATCAGGCAGCCGACGAAGATGTCGATGAGACAGCAAATGTCAATGAACCGCCATTTTGCGATGAGGAGGACCTGGGTTTCAAGGCTGGCGAAGAGCTCTCCTGACGCTTGCCTGGTCAGCCGCCCTTATTGTCCGACCATTGAATAGTTGCCGTGGCTTTGCGTGACGATGGACAGCGCCACAGCCATCTTCATGAGCCTTGCAGACAGCTCTTTGTCGGATGGATTGTCGCTGCGCACTAGCTGGCTGAGGATGTCGGTGTTCTGTATCAAAGAGGCAAGTGAAATCTCACAGGTAAGAACGCTGCTGCCGCAAGTGAGGTCTGTGCGGTGCAGGCGGCGGCGCCCGACTGCATCTTCGCCCAGCGCACGGTTGATGGACGCGCCCTGGCAGGCGACGATAATCTCCTGCCCTGCCTGCAGCCCGACAGTCTTCTTGTCGGCAATGAGAGCAGTCACCGAAGTCGCATGGGATTCAAATATATTGCGCACTTTCAGATGGTCTCCCTTATTGGAGACAAGAGCTACAGTGCCAGCACCGAGCTGGACGGTATTAGGTCCAGCTTTGACTGTCGTCAGTTTGCTTGCGCAGATGAGCGCATCACCTCGGCTGAGAACCAGGATACCTGGCTTTTCCATCGTAATGTCAGCCGGGGACGTGCATTTGACAATTGCCGTGGAGGATGTAAGCGTAGTTATCTGCGGAGTCGTGAGATCGATAACGGGGGCCATGTTGCCGAAGCCGACCGGCGACAGGTGTCCGGGGGAAGGGTTAGCACGGCTGATGAGAGTCTTGCGTCTGTGCGGCAGCATGGTCTTGAGCTGACGCGGAGTCTCGTCCAGCATACTCTTGCGTATTTGATCGAGCATTTCTAGCTGCAACTTCGTGAAGCAGCCCATGGTGCAATTGAGGAGTTCCTCCCGTGAAACCATCTCTGTGCGATTGAAGCGGAATTTCTCCCCCCGCAAGCCGGCGACGCGAATTCCCCAGCTGTCCACTTTCTTGTTGATCACATCCGGAATGCAAACGATTCGCTCATCGGGGATGGCGTTGTCGGCCAGCACGAGCTGTTCGCCCTGCCCTGCCGAGAGAATGATTGTTTCACCTTCGCGGGTAATTGTGACGCTGTCTTTGCCACCGGCAAGGTTCGTGACGCGAGCCAGCCCGTCGGCGGTATATTCGACAGTGGCAGCGCTATTTACCGGGATTGTCGTGCTGCACAAAGGAGTGCGAACGACAATGATCGACTCGCCGGCAATAACCAGCAATTTGCCCTCTTTGAGAAGCAAGGTGCGGCTCATGGAAGGAGCAAAATAAGCCGGTCCGCTGCCGATAATGAGCGAGCCGTCAGTCATCTCGAAAGCAAAGGGCTGACACTTATTCGCTGCCATGATCCAGCTGGTGTCGTCTATGGTATCGGAAGCCTTGAGAAGCGTGGGCGTGGCGCAATAAATTGCCGGGCGAACCTGCGGCGAGGTTGCGCTGTTTGTACCCCTGGTCGTGTCACCTGGCACCACCGAAGAAGAGGTCGTTGTACCGGCATACGATCCAAGGCTGATGGATTGAGAGGAGGATGCCGCGCTACCGGAGAGCGAGCCGGCTGCCAGCGTCGATTGTATACCCAGCCCGAGAGTGTCCGTGCCGACTCCAGTACCTGCCCCTCCGATGCCGCCTACGGCGCCAATGCCCCCGGCGCCACCTCCGGCACCAGCTCCGCCACCAGAACCCGCGCCTGAGCCATTTCCAACAGGAGGCGGCGGTGCCAGTCTCGGGCCAATAGCATTGAAAGTTGCCCCACTTATGTTAACGTCATTTCCCTGATTGGGGGGGTCGATGTACATGATGCCGCCGGACAGATTAAAGACACTGTTGGCGATTGTTTTCTGCGCGCCACCTGCCGGCATGACCACCTGGAAGATCGAGCCGCCTTCGGAGTTTATTGTATTGGTGGCTGTGTCGAAGCCGTTTCCGGAAGGCAAGATGCTCCTGTTGTCTGCCGTACGAGAAGCGGCCACGCCGGAAAGCAGAGCGCTCATGTCCGTATCTGGCGCCCCGACCATGATGCCGATTCTGCCGCCGGAATACGTGGGCAAGGCAGAATAAAGTCCGCCTGTCTGGACACTGGTGTCATTGTCGTCAATCTTGGCGTAGGAGGAGAGGCTGGCAGATCCCAGATTGACATTGTTGGTGGCGTTTAGCCAGACATCACCGCCCCAGGATGACAAGCGCGAGCCCTGTCCCATATTTATGTCACCGGCACTGTGGAGCCCCAGATCACCCGGGACAAACACCCTGTTGCCATTGACTACTCTGGTGCCGCCGCCGCGGGCGGTGAGAATTACGTTGTCGCCGATTGTAATGGCGCCAGAACCAGCGCCGCCATGATAATTGTCGATCATCAAGCTACCGCCGGACTGGACGCTGCCGGCGGGCAAGGGCACGTCGGAGACGCTGGGGTTGAGAAACAGGCTCCCGGAGTCAAGAGTAACTCCAGCGCCGGAAGTAGCACCAATGTCGATTTGCCCGCGGGCGCTGACGGTGAGATTTTGCCTGGATGTAAGGGCTGATGCATCCAGGAGACTCAAGGCATGCCCGGAATCAATTGATAGTGAGCCCTGAGTTGTCTGAAGAACACCGCCTGAGACTATATCGCCTGCTGCAGAAGAAACATCTATGGAAGCGCCGACCACGTTTACACCGGCAGCGATGGTCGTTACCAGCCCGCGGCCAGCCGTGTCTCCTGCAATAACAATTACTGCCTGCGGGCTGGTCAGATTGCCTTCAACAGCAAGAGCCCCTCGTGAGGTCAAGCTAACCGCATTGCCTCCTTCGATGTCGCCTGAGTTGATTGTGTCCGCCTGAACGCTCAAAGAAGTGTCCTGCCCCAAGGTCAGCCTCGAGCCAGAGGCTCTGTACGATCCATTGAGATTGACATTGAGCTGCCCGGAAATTCCTGAAAGATCCCCTGTGCCAGAAAGCGTCAGGTCACCGGCCCTGATACCGTCACCTATCGCCAGGCTCTGCGCTGAAATGTGCGCCAGTTGCCCCAGATCCAGTGTGGCGCTTCCGGTAGGCAAAACAGCTACTGTGCCGCCCTCGGCATGAACAGTACCTGAAAAGTTGAAAGATGAGCCCGACAGGCTCAGCGCCCCACCTGGCATGTTCACGTCCCCGTCAATTGAAAGAACGCCGCGAGAATTGAAATTGAGCGCCCGTCCTCCTTCGATGTCGCCTGAGTTGATTGTGCTGGCATTTACTGTAAATGCAGTGTCCTGCCCCAAGGTCAGCCTCGAGCCAGAGGCTCTGTACGATCCATTGAGATTGACATTGAGCTGCCCGGAAATTCCT
>JAHFBI010000298.1 GCA_023250095.1 Candidatus Melainabacteria bacterium | reverse complement strand
AGCCAGGCCGGAGGTACTTATAAGAGCATGAATCCAGACACGGCCGTCAGATAAAACGGCGCAGGAGGCAAACAATCTCCGGCAGATCCAGAGCTAAGACCCGCCTGGCGGCCACTCCTGCTGGCAATAGCGCTTTGCGCGGCAAGGGGCAGCAATCGGCTCATTCAAGCTCAATACCTGAGCGTCTTTGCGTGACCTGCAGGACATACAGCTCCAGAGAAAAACTCTTGCGGCTTACAGCCAGTCATCTTACTGGAGAAGTTTTCCTTAATGTCTCAAAAAGTGTCCCGGCATCTTTGAGCGGACGCTCGGCGTACATATGCGCGAAGCCCTCATGCCTGGAGACGGCTCTGAAAGGCAGACTCAGGGGCGCTCTTCTGGGACGGAAAGCAAGACTCGCGGACAGGACGTCCCGGCTCCGCTGGCCTCTTGAACCACAACTTATCCACACTCTGAGACGTATGTGCACAGAAAGCTTAGAATCGTGCCAAAATACAAAGGATGGAGGGTAGTTGATGAACGACCGTGTTCGAATCTACGAGCTGGCGCGCAAGATGAACCTGGACAACCAGGAGCTCATCGTGACATTGCGCGAGCTTGGATACGACATCAAGAGTCATTCGAGCACAGTTGACAGTCACGCAGTCGGACTCCTGATTGCAGCACTTGGTAAGAAGAAACAGCAACAGCAAGTAGAAACAAAAACAGTGAAATCAGCAAAGACGGCCTCCAAAGCTGCACCACCGCCGCCCCCGCCACCGGTGAAACCGCGCGTACTTTCGCGCTACCGCCCGACTCCGCCGCAATCTACAATTCCGGTAGAGCCCACAGGCGAACAACTGCCAGCAGCCGCATTGTCGACACCTGTAACTCTTGTCCCGAAGGCACAACCAACAGACGATGTTGCCGCCGTTGCCGAGCTGGCTCCGCCCACGGCGCAGACAGCAGAAGCTACAGCCACTCACATAGTCGTGGAACAACCAGCTCAACTTCCCGAATCCGGCAGCGAACCGGCACGAGCCCTGGAAAAAACAGAAGAAGCAGTCGCCGAGCCGCCGACAGCAACGGAAGAACCGCCCCTCGAGAATTTTGAGCCCCCCTCCGAAATCGTCTCGCCCGAGGAGCCACAGGCTCCGACTATCTTGCGCGGCGGGCTTTCCGGGCAGGGACGCCCGATGAGTCCATCTCAACCTATTCGCATTGCAGCGCCGTCTTTCCGCGCTACGCCGCCGCGCCCGCCGAAACAACACCGCACATCGCCTTCTGAAAGGCATGGACAGAAGAAGGAAGAAAAATCTCGTCCGGCTGCAGCTACCATCGAAGTTCCCAAAATCATAGCGTTAACAGGCAGCCTGACAGTGAAAGAGCTGTCCGAAAGGATGGCCACCTCCGAGACGGAAATTATCAAACGCCTCTTCATCAAAGGCTTCATGCGCACCGTCAACCAGCTGGTGGAACTCGAGCTGGCCAGGGATCTGGCTCAAGAAATGGGCTATGAGATTGCCTCGCAACAAGACATGGAAATAGCCGCGGCCATAGCCGCCGAAGAAGAAGCAGCAGCTTCGCCTGAGCCGGAGTTGACCGAAGAGGACAAAGCTGCTCAGGTAACACGTCCGCCTGTCGTAACGATCATGGGGCACGTCGACCACGGCAAAACCAGCCTGCTTGACGCAATTCGCCAGACCAAGTTTCTTCTGACCGACGCAGAGCATGGTGGCATCACTCAGCATATTGGCGCCTACCATGTGGAAGTGCCGGGTGAAGACGGGGCGTTGCGCCAGATCGTTTTCCTTGACACTCCAGGTCACGAAGCCTTCACAGCCATGAGAGCCCGCGGCGCGAAAGCAACCGACATCGTGATTCTGGTGGTCGCAGCCGACGACGGCGTCATGCCGCAAACGATTGAAGCTATCGATCACGCCAAGGCTGCCGGCGTGCCTATTATTGTCGCTATCAACAAAATAGACAAAGGAGACGCAGACCCAGATCATGTGCTGACGCAGTTGATGAACCACAACATCGTCCCTGACAAATACGGCGGCGACACGGTAACCGTCAACGTTTCAGCCAAGAAACGCATCGGGCTCGATGAGCTTCTGGAAATGATCCTTCTGGTAGCCGACATTCAAGATCTCAAAGCCAATCCTGAAAAACCTGCTGTCGGCACCATTATCGAAGCGGAGCTGTCACGCGGCAAAGGAGCAGTAGCGACCGCTCTCGTGCAAAACGGCACCTTGCGCGAAGGTGACTTCATCGTCGCCGGCGTCGCAGCCGGGCGCGTTCGCGCTTTATTCGATGACCGCGGTCAGCGCGTGAAAGCAGCCGGACCATCCATGCCCGTGGAAGTGCTCGGATTGACGGAAGTCCCGCAAGCTGGAGACAAATTTGAAGTCGTCAGCGACATCCAGGCAGCCAAGGCTCTGTCTGAGCAACGCAAAACCGCCGACGTCGATCGCACAAGACATCGCGTTACGCTTGAGTCTTTGCACGACCTGATGGAGCAAGGCGAGGTCAAGGAGCTCAATATCATCGTCAAGGCCGACGTGCAAGGAACAGCCGAGGCTATTGCCGAGCAGGTCGTCAAGCTCACATCGAAAGAAGTGCAGGTGCGCGTCTTGAGAACAGCCTCAGGCGACATCTCGGAAAACGACGTCAACCTGGCGGCCTCATCCAATGCTATCGTCATCGGCTTCAACGTCCAGCCGGACACCAATGCCGGTCGCGCCGCCGAAGTTGCCGGAGTGGACATTCGCGCTTACAACATCATCTACCAGATAATCGACGACCTGACACTGGCCGTACAGGGTCTCTTGCAACCAATCAAACAGGAAGTGGAGACCGGCGTGGCTGAAGTCAGGCAACTATTCAAGGTCGGCAAGAACCTCATGATCGCCGGCTGCTATGTCTTGACCGGCAAGATCAACCGCGGCTCCATGGTACGCATCAAGCGCGACGGACAAGTTGTCTATGAAGGCAAGATCGAGACTCTCAAGCGCTTCAAGGATGATGCGCGGGAAGTGGCTGCCGGCTTCGAGTGCGGCATGAGCTTCGAGAAGTTCTCGGACCTGAAAGAAGGCGACCAGATCCACGGCTATGCCATCCAGGAGATCAAGCGCGAGCTCACTCGCTAATTGACACCGGCAATGGCGGAGGGAATTGCCAGGCCGATCAATCTGGTATCTCGGCACAATGCGTGCTCCGGAGGAATTATCCATGTCTGCGCCACGTAATCTCAGAGTTTCTCAGTCAGTCAAGCGGGAGCTTTCGGAATTGATCAGGCGCGACCTGAAAGATCCGCGTATTGCTGGGCTAGTCTCCATAACAGATGTCGAGTGCAGCAACGATTGCCGCCGCGTCAGAGTCTTTGTATCCGTGTTCGGCGAGGAGGCTCAGCAGCAGAGCACCATGGATGCGCTCCTCGATCACACCGGCATGATTCGCGGGGAGCTTGGACGGCGACTGAGATTGAGAGTAGCTCCCGAGCTGAGTTTCAAACTCGATAATTCGCTCGAGCGCGGTGCGAAAGTTTCCGAGCTGATTGCCAAGATCTCCCGCGGCGAAGTATAAGGCGTTCAACCATGCCAGCAGGCGGTCTTCTCGGCTTCATCAACGTCGCCAAGCCTTCTGGAATGACTGCACACGATGTCGTAGCAGCAGTGCGCCGCATCACGAAAGTCAAGCAGGTCGGGCACGCCGGCACCCTGGACCCGCTTGCCACAGGCGTTCTTCCTGTGGCTGTAGGCAAAGCTTGCCGGCTGCTGCGCTTTCTTTCAAGCACAAAAGTATATCTGGCGGAAATTCAGCTTGGACTGAAAACCGACACCGACGATATCGAAGGCGAGACCATCGCCACCACCGAAGTCACTGCTCTGCCGGAAGAGATATTGCAGGCATTTGCCAGCTTCAGCGGCGTTCAACGTCAGATCCCACCCCTGTACAGCGCAGTGCATGTCGGCGGTAAACGTCTTTACCAGCTGGCGCGCGCTGGCATTACTCCTGAGAATATCCCGGAGAGGGAAGTATTTATCGAGAGCCTGGAGGTGGTGGCACTCAAGGGAAATATCCTGACTGCGCGCATCAAATGCTCCTCCGGGACCTACATTCGCTCCATAGCCCGTGACCTCGGAGACAAGCTCAAAACTGGCGGCTGCCTGCGGTCGCTTGTACGCGAGAAAGCCGGTCCTTTTCCAATCAGCCAGTCGCTGTCGCTGGAGCAACTGCAGGCAGCTGCCGACTCAGGCAAGCTCGAAGAAATGGTGATCAATCCGCTTATCGTGCTGACCTGCCACCAAGTACAGCTGAGCCAACAGCAGGCGAAGCAGTTGCGGCAGGGGCAAACCGTCCTGATTACACCGGGCGCTGGCATGGCTGCCTCGAGCCTCGCTTCCGGCAGTGCAGAGTCCTTGGTGACCCCGGGCAGCCCATTTGAGAAAGAACTGTCTGAGGCTTCGAAGCTCAACACGGACAGCAACAAAAGAGCGCCAAGCGAAGACTCAGATGTTATTCTGGCTACCTGTGAAGGAGTCCTTGTTGCAGTTTGCCGGCACGACGTCGGTGTGACAGATAGCCTGGTGAGAATCCAGCCAGAGGTCGTAATTGCAGATGGAGAGCCGTCCGGTAAGTAGAGTTACCCTGCTGAATATAACAATCTTCGTAGAAGCACTCTTGCTTCTTCTGGCTACTGCCTGGAGCCAGTTTGCCCGGGTAGAGCTGGCCGGTCACATGACCCTTTCCGCCCGCGACATTCTGCTTGGCTGCCTGTCCGGCTCAGCGATGGCTCTCACCGGCACGGTCATATTCTGGCTGGGTAAATCAATCGGATTGCTTTCCCAGCTACGCGACATCATCTATAACTATTTGATTCCTCTTCTCTGCGACCTCAAATGGACTGATTTGTTCTTGCTAGCGGCAGTCTCAGGCTTCTGCGAAGAAATCTTCTTCCGCGGCGTCGTACAGGCCCAGTTCGGCATCTGGGCCTGCAGCATAGCTTTTGGCTTCTTCCACGATCCAAGCTTCAAACACGTGTCCTACAGCATCATGGCCTTTCTTGCCGGACTGGCCCTGGGTGCCCTCTACCTTTACACAAACAACCTCTGGGCGCCAATTACAGCCCATGTGGTGCACAACCTGATTTCACTCTACATCTTGCGCTATATCATCAAGCCCCCGGCAACTCCCTCTGGCGAAGGCGAAGGCGAAGGCGACAGCAACTAGCAAGCGAAAGCTCGGCCTCTGCAGCTGGTCAGCGGCTGTCACCTGTCACTGAATGCTCAGTTATTTTCGACTACAATATATCCAATGAGATCCAGAAATCTGGCGACAGCCTCGCGCCCGTATAAAGGCTGTGCATACTGGCGCGCCTTGGAAAATGGCTTGCCCGGCTTGAATCCTGCCTGCAAGAGCAAACTGCGCATGGTGGCGAGTTCCTTCCTGGATCTGGCTATCAGACGGACTTCGTCCCCTTTCTTATACTCTGATCCTTCCTGAATCCGCTCGGGGTTCTGAAAACGCACATAGCCATTGCGAGCGAAAAAACTCGTCAACTGAGACCTGACTGCTGCCGGCACACGGATTTTTTTTACCGCGGCAGCCTCTTTTGTACTGGTCAGACTCTGCACCATAACTCCACCAGAGGCGATCTTGCTTGCAAATATATATAGTAAATCCAACACTGGCAGCCCGGATGCCAGTGTCATTTAAATTACACTCACAACCAGCTTCCACCTGATTGTGGCTCAAAGTGGTACAAGCCGGCTTTAAACCAGGCAGGAACATCTATCGTGCGCTTCAGTAAGGCAAGCATGCAGCCTGATCCGGCGTCACGGACTGACTGAGATCGAAAAGGCCAATCGGTAAAATCCTGTAGAGTCCATCGTTGGTTGCAAAGGCTGAGGAAAAGAACAGTCCCTCAAATGCCCGACACGAAATCTCTTTTGACCAGAGTATGTGTCGACCAGTGATTTAATCCGGCAATGGGACAAATACGTATTAACGCCAACTCGAAATTAGATTAATCTCTCCAGTACCCGCCACCGCACAAGGACGACTCAGGTCGCCCGTAACTGGAGCTAATTTACTATGTTAGGCAGTCAACACTCTTCTTCTGAAGTTCCCCTAATGGCGTCCAAGACTACAGATTCAGGATCTCTGCCGCCAACAGAGACATCCTCTGTAAATCTGGTTTCGCTCTATTTGGATGCTGCGCCTCAATCTTCCGGGGCGGCAATCGTGGATGTCGCACCTCAATCTTATGGGGCGGCAATCGTGGATGTCGCACCTCAATCTTCCGGGGCGGCAATCGTGGATGTCGCACCTCAATCTTCCG
>JAHFBI010000297.1 GCA_023250095.1 Candidatus Melainabacteria bacterium | reverse complement strand
TCACAAGCGTGGAACCGGGTAACAAGGAATACTCGGCTGTTATCCAGCCTTCGCCCTTGCCCATGAGAAAGGCGGGCACCCTTTCTTCGACTTTGGCCGTTGTCAGAACCTTTGTGTCGCCGAACTCGACAAGCACTGAGCCGTCGGCATTCTTTGTGAAGTTCCTAGTGAACTTGATTGGTCTGAGCTGGTCCCATTGCCGATTGTCACGGCGGCGTGCCATTTCGAATTCGCTTTCTAGGTTGGATGTTGGTTGGCTCTCCAGGCATTCTAACTCAGATCTTCATCTTAATTACGTTCAAAGAGGCGCCACCGGTGGCGGACTGACCCGAAACGGGTTTTGGGCTGGCCCTTCCCCGGGGAGTCCGTGGCGGCGGGCTCCCCCTCCTGCCCCTGTCCAGCAGCTCTTTCCTGCTCGGTGCTCTCGTTTGCTCGCTGCTCGAGGCTGCCAAAGCGCAAACGCGATACTGAGGCTGTGCCTGTGAGCTGAAGCTGTTCTCCAGGTATGACTTTAAGATCGGTAAACTGGAATTGAATATCCGAGCTTCCCTGTCCCCAGTTAGTTAGATTGTTTACTCTCTCGACGATTGTGGCCGACAAATCAGGGGCTATCTCTTGCCCGGCGGTGATGAGCCGTGTCTCGCTCAGATGTACCCAGCCATTTTCCAGCCCTAGCCTGGTTTGAAGGGAAACAGGCAAAGTGAGCGACGCCAGACCGATGCCCAGGCGGCAATCAAGAGCCAGCTGCATATGGCTGTCCTCCGAAAGCGCCAGGCTGGCGCCTGTGACTTGCAGCCCGGCCCGGATATCTTGCCTGCACAGGGTGCTTAAGAGGGGAATTCTTCTTGTGGTGGCACAAGAGAGCCGCTCCCGCGTCGCCTGCGCCTGAAGAAAGCTGTTAAGGCTTTGCTGGCTGATGACGACTGAAACTTGGGCTTGTGCCGGTTTCAAAAATTCAAGCATGCGCTTGTTCAGGAAACTGCCGGTTTCAAAGTTCAGGGGGGACTTTGTGTCGAGGGCGAGGCGGTCGAAGATAAAGTCTCGAAGGTGCCCGCCCTCGACGGTAACAGTCAAAGAATCCAGTGTCCCGGACTTTATATCCATATTGCGCGCGACAAGATGCAGATTCTCGACCCGGCTTGCCTGAAAGCTCGCCTCTTGCAGGTCGATTTCCAGCTTGCCGAAGCTTCCGCTGTTGATGTCGACAAAAGTGAGGGGCGGGACAACGATAGGAGCGTTTCCATTGTTGCTGGCTGCAGGCTCGCCAGGCAATTGCTCGGCTGGGTTCATGTGGGCATCTTGGATCTCCGTTGAGCCTGGCGGCTCAACTGTCCCAGGTGGCAGGGCCGGACCTGAGCCGGTATTTTGAAGTTTGGCAGGCAGTGAAGGTTGGGCGCAGGTGCTCTGGGCGGTAACGGCGGTGAGGCAGATCCAGCTAGCCACCAGTGCCAGCTTTAAGACGTTCGAGCAAGGGCAATGCCAGGCAGTTCCGGGTCCTAGCATGGCATCGCCCTTGCCGGTGACAGGGATATTTGTCAAAGTCGGAACTGGCATGTCTTCACCTGGTTAACTTTCAGGCAGCGTTGCGCTGCAAACTGTCCCAAGTACGGCATCCGCGCGGGCAGACAGGCAGCAGCAAAGAGACCGCACTCCTGAGGAATATCGGGAGTGCGGTCTCTTTTGATTTAGATCAAAATGCCCTTAGGCGATTTGATACCACTTTGAAGCGGAACTAGGGGGTTCCGGTAGCGGTGCCGGTTCCCGTAGCGGTCCCGGTGGATTCCGGGGTGCCGGTGGTGGTGCCGCCGGCCGGCGGGGTGGCCTCACCGCCACCAGTGGCGGTGCTGGTAGCAGCGCCGGTTTCAGTGCCTGTTGTTGTGGGGGTGCCACCTTCCGGTGTCGTGCCGCCACAAGCAGTCAGCGAAGCTGCCAAAGCGAAGCTGGCTGCGGCAAGAGCAATTGTTTGAATTTTCGAAGCCATAAACCTCATTCGTCTCCTTCGTGAAGTATATCTGTTGCCTGGTTGATTGTATTCGAACTGGGTAGTCCCACTTGCCGCATAGACAAGTTAGTAATCGCTACCAACCTGAAGCGGCCGCAATAATAACAGGTAAATTTACAGCGATCAAACTATTTATACTAGTGCTGCCCACGATGCTCTTCTCGAAATGAAATAAATGTTCAAAACCCGGTTGTAATCAGGGTTTCAAAAATGGCATGAAATCGAGGGAAGTTAAGGGGAAAGGACAGGAGGTAGTTGACAACATCGGGGTCCGTATCTTCAGTCGATATGCCTTTGGTGGTTGTCAATGCTCGAGGAGCGATCTGCCTGTCATTTCAGATGGCTGGGCTATCTTGAGTATATCCAGGATTGTGGGAGCGACATCGCCGAGGCAACCGTCGCGGAGATGCCTGCCATTTCCGAGCTCGCCGCTGAAGTCCGCCACTATGAATGGTACCGGGTTAGTGGTGTGAGCCGTGTGCGGCTCTCCCGTGCGCAGATCGATCATCTGCTCGACATTGCCGTGATCGGCTGTGATCAACAGTGTCCCTTTTGACTGGCGGGCTGCCTCAAGCAGTCGCCCGAAAGCTTCATCAACAGATTCCACCGCTTCCACTGCAGCTTCCATGAAACCGGTGTGTCCTACCATATCGGGGTTGGCGAAGTTGAGAATAATGAAGGGGTAATTGCCGGAGGTAATGGCTTCGCATGCCAGATCGCAGACTTTCGGAGTCTGCATGGCCGGAGCCTTGTCGTAAGTCGCGACTTTCAAAGACGGCACCAGGACGCGTTCTTCCCCTTCGTTGGGTTGCTCCTTCCCGCCGTTGAAGAAATAAGTGACATGCGCGTATTTCTCCGTCTCGGCCGTATGGAGCTGGTGAATGTGGTGGCACGAAAGCAATTCCGGCAGCGTATTGTGCATGTCCTGAGACGGGAGTTGAGCCGGGCTGAAAGCTACGGGCAGTCCGAGGGTCTCATCGTACTCAGTAAGGCAGATATAGCACACGTGAGGCATGACCGGACGGACGAAACCATCGAAGTCTGCTGCGGTGAGAACCCTGCTCACCTGGCGCACACGGTCCGGCCGGAAGTTGAAGCATATTATGCTGTCGTCGTCTTTGACTGTCAGCGGTGATACCACCGTCGGTAGCACAAACTCGTCATTTTCGCCGCGTTCGTAGGCCAGATCTACGGCTTCAACTGCCGAGGCGGCTTTCAGACCTTCGCCAAGCACAATCGCGCGCCAGTATTTTTCCGTGCGCTCCCATCGCTTGTCGCGATCCATGGCCCAGTAGCGCCCGCAAACTATTCCTACCTGTCCTTTGCCTTCAAGCTTTTCTTGCAGCTCCCTCATGAAGCGGCGTGCCGAGCGCGGTGGCGTGTCTCTGCCATCAAGAATCGGGTGAACAACAAGCCTCTCCACTTTCTGCCTTACCGCCAGCTCGATTAACGCGTCGAGATGGTCGGGGCTGGAGTGCACACAGCCATCGCTGACGAGTCCCATCAAGTGGAGCGTGCTTCCTTTCTTGGTCACATTGTCTGTGGCTTTAAGCAGAACCGGGTTCTGAAAGAATGAGCTGTCGCCAATCGTCTTGCTTATCTGGGTGAGTTTCTGTATGACGACGCGCCCGGCGCCGATATTGAGGTGCCCGACTTCCGAGTTACCCATGAGCCCGGGCGGCAGTCCGACTGCTACTCCGGAGGCATCCAGCAGGCTGTGGGGGAAGCGGTCCAGCATGCTGGCATAGTTAGGCGTCTTAGCTGCTAAGATAGCGTTACCGTGCTTTTCCCGGGTGACGCCCCAGCCGTCAAGAATTAATAAGGTTACTGGTCCCAAAGCAATGCCTCCCCTGAGCGACCTTGATATCGTACTGAAAAAGCCGGCAGGTAAGGGGGCTCCTGCCTTTCATCGTCAGGGTTCTTCATAATTGCTGCCCGACCGTCAAACTGCCAAGAGCCCAGCGAAATATTATGAAAGGTCCGGTCAATCTGCCGCAGGAAAGACAGCAAAACAAACAGGCAGTTGGCTCTGGCGAGGAAGCTCACAAGGACTCATCCAACTGGATTGCCGAGGTCAGCCATGAACTGAGGCTTCCAATTGCCAATATCCGCCTTCTTGTCGAAACTTTGCTCGATGGTGCCCTGGAAGACCCTGCTGTCAGCAGGCGCATGCTGAAGCGTGCATATCAGGAAGTGGAAAGGCTGCAGGCGCTGGTTGTGGATTTGCTTTCGGTGGAGCAGGTTGCCGGCCCGCGGCAGGAGCTGAAATGTCAGTGGATAGAGCTTTCCGACAGAGCCAGATATGCCGTAGAGTCCACTTCCCGGATGGCTCAGGCAAAGGGCGTGAAAGTGGTTATCTGTCTTCCGTCGCCAGGGTTGATCTATGCCAATCCCGAGCAACTTGACCAGGTTTTGCTCAATCTCGTGGAGAACGCCATAAAATTCACCCCTGAGGGGGGCACGGTTTCCATTTCCGCCGGACAGTCGCCTGGCAGTTTTGCCGTTGCCGACACTGGCATTGGCATGCCGGAACATGAAATTCCCAAAATCTTCCAGAGATTTTATAGAATCGATCGCAGCCAGAGCAAAGGCAGCACCGGGCTGGGGCTGTCTATCGTCAAGAACATAGTCGACCTTCATGGTGCCACAATAAGTGTGACTTCGAAGGAGGGCGAAGGCTCGACTTTCTCCCTCAACTTCCCGGCTCCTAGATCCTAGCAGTAAGAGGATTCTTGATGCAGTCAGCTCATAGCCAAATCATGCTGGTCGACGATGATGAGACTATCGTCGAAACGCTGGAGTACAACTTGAAGCGTCAGGGTTTTCTCACCCGGGCTTTTAATTCCGGGCAGTCGGCTCTGGCTGGGCTTGATGCCGTCAGCCCCGATCTGATCATTCTGGACTGGATGTTGCCTGACATGGTTGGTCCTGACATCTGCAAGGTGATTAGAACAAGGCTTCTCGATGTGCCAATTCTCATGCTGACTGGCAGATCCACACCGTCCGATGTGGCGGAGGGGTTGACTGCCGGCGCTGACGACTATCTTTCCAAGCCGTTCAGCACGGTCGAGCTGATGGCCAGGGTGCAAGCCTTGCTCAGGCGGACGAGCAAGGCAAGAGCCAGTGCCGGTCGCATTGTCATCGGCGAGCTGTTGCTTGACGAAGAAGCCAGGCGGGTCACATGTAAAGGGAAGAATGTGGACCTGGCACCGAAAGAATTCATGCTTTTGAAAGTATTCATGTTGAATGCCGGCAAGACTCTGTCCACTGAATCCTTGCTTAATCAGGTCTGGGGCTACGATTTCGCAGGCGATGCCAAGACAGTTGCCGTGCACGTTCGCTGGCTCAGGCAGAAGCTGGAAGATGATCCCAAGAACCCGGCTTTGCTGGAAACTATTCACAGATCGGGTTACAGATTGAACCCGCCCTAGGGTTGTATAGCAAGCAATGTGCTGGCGGCAGGTCAAACAAACAAGAAGGAGAAAGGCTCTTTGAAAACCCAGGCGATTACATCTATGAAAGAAGAAGTCCTTTCGCTCGGGCGGATGGTGAGTCGCATGGTAACGGAGCTTTCCCGCTTGCTTGCGGCAGACCCTTGCGCCAGCTTCGCTCTGGTTGAGCAACAGGAGGACGAGATTAACCGTGCTTGCCTGAGGATCGAAGAGAAGTGCCTTGACGTGCTCAATGAGCGCCAGGATCTGAACCCGCAAGAAATTCGCACTCTGGTCGGCAGCACGCTCATGGCGGCCAAATTCGAGCGCCTGGCCGATCACGCGCACCGCGTGGCAAAGCTCGTGACCTGGGCTTCTGCTTCCAACATTGCTGTTCCTTCTGAGCTGTTTGAAATGGCCTCTGTCATAAAGGGCATGATTGAGGAATTGCTTTTGTGCTTTCTTTCCGATGCTGTCGACAGGGTGGGCTCCATAATCCAGACAGACAGCCATGTAAACTACTTGCATGATGTTCTCTCCAAAAAGCTTCTCTCGCACCTGGGCGAGCAAGATCAAGAGGAGGCTCAGATGCGCACCCAGTTCCTTTTTTGCGCTCGCTATCTGGAGCGCATGGGGGATTGCTGCACATCCATTTGCAAGCGGATTCATTTCATTGTCACAGGAAAGCGCCTGAGCGCCGAAAGCTGATTGTAAGGAGGATGGCTTGCCTGTATATGTCTTAGCCGGTGAAGAAGAATTCGAGATCTCTCGAAGAGTGCAGTCCCTCAAAAACCAGCTGCTGGACCCGGACTGGGTCAGCTTCAATTTCAGCCGGATTGAAGGCGGCGACTTGAGCTCCGTGATCGAGGCGGCAGGCAGTGTTCGTTTCGGACCGGGCAA
>JAHFBI010000296.1 GCA_023250095.1 Candidatus Melainabacteria bacterium | reverse complement strand
GCGCCAATCAATCAGCTTTCAGATAAACGGCGGAAGGATAGATTCCTGGGCACGTTTCATGCCTGAGAATTTTCCTTGTCGAGTGTCTGAGCGATGTGTCTGGTTGGACTGTACCTTTTGAGAGCGGATGCATTAGCGAAGATATTTTCAGACTGCCAGAAGTTTGCAGAGACAGTCAAGATGTGTCTGCCAGTGAAGATTTTGGAATGAACTCTGGAATTTGGCTTCCGTAACTGTTGCTGAGCTCTCACTGGATGTTGCATCGCGGGCTTTCGCAACACGGCTTCTACATGAGGTGGCAGCGCTTGCGCAGCTGCGAGCAGGCGAATTGTTGTCGTAACGAGTACTAGCGCAGCGATACTAGATATGGTGGCATGGTCGAGCGCCTCTGGCCCGGGTGGACTGCCCGAGCTGAAGAAAGCCTGTTGGTTTTCCTTATACGCTCAGGAGCGTCAAATTCACGTGAAATTCAGGATTGCGCAAGCGCGCTTCTTTCAGCACAAATGGCGTAGCAAAAAATATTCTGAGAGTGTTCGCTGTCGTAATCATCTTCAAGAATAAACGCTCCTTCCACTTCGAAGCTCTGGCGCACCAGCGGATTACCCGGATTCTCGACTGCCACGCAATCGTCGCTTTTGAGAAGGAGCCTGCACAAAATGTTGACCCTGAGCTCGCGCGCGAAAAAGACCACAACATTGTCGGCGCTGCAATTGACTGCGCGAGCTCGCCTGAGATAGGCGCAATAAGCTTCGCGCAGAGGACGGTAGCCGAGCGGATCGCAGGCATATTCGAAGCGCGAGCGATCGCCGAAACGGCAATGCTTTGCCAGGAGATGTTTCCAGAGCTTGAGAGGGACCAGATCCATGCCAGGTCCCCCAGGGGGAAGTTGATAAAGGTCGGTCGGGTCAAGCGGTCGTCTTAAGAAACGCTGTCCATAGTCGGACAGGTGAATGTTCTCTCGTGCCGGCCCGTCGGTCTCCGGGCAAGCCGGAGGCGACACTTCTGCCAGATCACCTGGCAGGTTAGCAGCGACCCTGCTGCCCAGCCCTCTGCTGCTTTGTATGTAGCCCTGACTGGAGAGATCCTCGTAGCTGCGGCGAACCGTGGACCTTGAGACCCTGAGCTGCAGAGATAACTCTCTTACAGCAGGCAATTGCTGCAAAGGCGAAAGCTGTCCGGCAAGGATGGCTTGTCGCAAGGAATCCGATATCTGGCGGTGTGCCGGGACGTGAGAGCCAGGCTCGATCTGCAGTTGTATGGGTTGCTTTGTGCGTGCTTTTTTCTAGAGTCTCTTCCGCCACTGATGAACTCTGTCAGGGCAAGTTGCTCCAGCAGCGGCAGGTGGCGCTCCAACTGCATTTTTGCTTGCCTGGTTACCGGGCGCAGGCAGTTGGGAATCACGATGAATCCGAATCGCACAGCTTGAAAGAGAACTTTCCAGAGGGAGCCCAGGTAGATGACGCAGTCATAGCGGTCCAGCCCTTGCAGGGAAGGAAGCCATCTGCCGCCATAGCGATATTCGCTGTCATAGTCGTCTTCGACTATGAACGCGCCGGTCTTGTTTGCCCATTCGAGCAAGCTCACTCTTCTCTCCAGCGACATGGTGACTCCGGTAGGATCCTGGTGGGATGGCGTTACATAGACCAGTTTGAATCTGTGTGGGCTGGCTGAAAGTTCGTCGACGACCAGTCCATGATTGTCCACTGGTATGGGGACGATGTTTGCGCCCAGTGATTGAAGCGCTGTCCTTGCTTCCCAATAACCGGGTTCCTCGAAGGCTACATAATCTCCAGGGCTGACGAGTACCCGGGCGACAGCATCCAGACGCAACTGCTTGGAGGCAAAGACGACTACCCGGTCAGCTTTGGCGCGCACTGCGCGAAAGCGGTGCAAATAGGCAGCGATGGCTTCTTTCAATGGGGGGTAGTCGAGGGGCTCGATGGCATAAGCATCTCTTTCGATTGTGGGTAATTGATATTGAGCAAGGAGCAGACGCTTCCACTGGTTGATCGGCGTCAATTCTGGCGGTGGTCCTCCCCAGTTAATCTGGACATACTCGGCTGAATGTTCGTGTATGGCAGCGCTTGCCAGAAGTCGCTGCCCGTAAGGCGAAAATCGCACTCCCCGGCTGCTGTCAGGATTCTTATCTTGAGGGCTCTGTGCAGGGGCGATCGGATCCCCAAGGTCTCCTGGCAGTCTGGCTCGATTTTCGCAGTCGGAGGACCGAACTCTGTTGCTGGCTGCCAAGGACTTCTGGTACAGGTTGGGTATCTATCGTTTCCCTTCCTACAGGTTTTTCTTTGCACAGCACAAGCTTTATTTGAGCGAAATGTTAGCGAACATATGAGAGCATATTTGTCAGCTGGTTTTTTTGCGCTGTCGATAATTCGTTAGGTGTTTTTGAGTTGGAGTCCTCCAGCTAAGGAGGCTCTAGTACCCCTGCCAGCATCGCTTCAGGTCAAGGCTTGCAGGTTATTGCTGACCGACATGAGGTTCGGAAAAACTGCCGGCTGGCTGTTGGTCGCCTAAATGGACCAGTGCCGCTCAGCGGCTCTGGCCATAAACCTCGCGCAAAATCTTGCGCAAATTTATTCAGGAGACGAAAATGTCTGCCAACGAAACCCTGCACAATGCCCAGATTTCTCACCAAGCGGCCGCCGGCGGAGGGCACCGCTTGCACAATGCCCTTCTGGATCTCTCTTGCGCCAGGGAGGACGAGTATTCCCGCGCACGCGACCGTGAGCTGATTGCCAGGCTCAAGGAGCATGCTGCTCCTGCCAGAGGCGCAAAGTCCGATGATGAGGCGGAAGGCTGTTGCGATTGCTCCAGCAAGTGCTGCTGCAGCTGCTAACAACCGATAGTGTCCGAGGACGGGTCGAGAAGAGCTTATGCTTTTTTCTACTCGGCCTCGACAGAAAGACTAGTCCTGCCGAATTTCATTTGCTCTTTGAGCTACGTAGACATATAGTGGAATTTTCTTGAAACAAAATCACGCAGGCATGAGCTTTCAAGCCTAATTCGCGTGATTTTGTTTGAGGCTTTGCCTTTCCGGCGGGCTGTGTCACAGGGAAAGACAGAGGGAACGGTAGGCAGGATAAGATGCCGCCGTTCCCTCCGGTGACGTTGTTCGACGAGGCTTAGCCGTCAGTCAGTCCAGCGGTGGTTTACAGACCGTTCTTCTTCGCCAGGGTGCTGTGTTTGCGCCCGTAGATGAAGTAGATGACCATGCCGATTGCCAGCCAGATGACAAAGCGGATCCAGGTTATCCAGGGCAGGCTGGCCATGAGCGCCAGACTCAGGACAGCGCCAGCGGCCGGAACAAAGGGATAGCCAGGGCAACGGAATTTGCGCTCGCGGTCGGGCTCAGTGCGGCGCAGGACGATTACGCCCAGGCAGCAGAGCACGAAGGCAGCCAGAGTACCGATGCTTGTCAGCTCAGCCAGCTCGCCGATGGGGATGAGACCGGCAGTGAGTGCTGCCAGCACGCCCCAGATGACGATTGCCCAGACAGGCGTCTGGAAGCGCGGGTGGATGCGGCTGAAGATGGGCGAGATCAATCCGTCACGCGACATGCTCATCATGATTCGCGACTGCCCGAAAAGCAGGACGATGAGCACCGACGTGATGCCGGCGATGGCTCCTACGGAAACCAGCGGTGAAGCCCACCAGGCGCCGATATGGTTCATGACCAGAGCCATGGGTGCCGCTGCCTCCGTACCGCCCAGTAGCTTGTAGCTGAGCACGCCGGTCATGATTGCCGACACTGCCAGGTAGAGGATGCCGCAAACTATCAGGCTGCCGATGATGCCGCGTGGCATGTCTTGCTTGGGGTTCTTGCACTCTTCGGCCAGTGTGCTCACTGCATCGAAGCCGATGAAAGCGAAGAAGACAACCGCCGCGCCGGTGAAGACGCCTGTCCAGCCGAAAGGCAGGAAGGGCACCCAGTTGGTCGGGTTGACATGCCAGGCGCCGATGGCGATAAAGAGGGCAATCACAGCCAGCTTGATCACCACGAAGACTGCCGTCATGCGTGCTGTGTGCTTGACGCCCTTGATCAACCAGAAGTTGATGAAGGCGATGATAGCCACAGCCAGGATGTCGATGGAGGTCGTGAAACTAGCGGCGATCAAAGCCTGCCACAAACCGACGGCAATGAGGGCTGCGCTGCCGGCGGCTTTGAGCAGATGGAGCTTGCTGCCTTTGAGCATGGCGCGCCAGTTGACGGTGAGACCGATGACCCCGAATGTGAGCAGCCCAGCGGCCAGCCCGACATTTTTCCAGGGCATGTCGGCAGGAGCGTGCGCCAGGAAGCCAGGCAGGACAATGCCCAGACCCTTGAGGATGTTTTGCAGGTAAGCGCTCCAGCCGACGGCGACGGCGCTTGCCCCGACGCAGTATTCAAGGAGAAGGTCCCAGCCGATGAACCAGGCGACCACTTCGCCCATCGTCGCGTAAGCGTAGGTATACGCCGAGCCGGACTTCGGAATCATGGAAGCCAGCTCGGAATAGGCGAAGCTCACGAAGGTGCAGGCCAGACCTGACAGAACGAACGACAGAATAATCCCGGGGCCGGCATGATTGGCTGCAGCCACACCGGTGAGCACGAAGATGCCCGTGCCGATGATTGCGGCCACGCCGTGTGTGAACACGTCCCAGGCGGTGAGGACCTTGTTCAGCTTCGGGCCTTCGGAATTGTCTTCGGAAACCAGGTCGTCGACCGGTTTCGTGCGAAACAGGGTCGTGCTAAGCCCGGCCCACAGTGTTGAAAGTATCGTTTTCATGCGTTTTCTCCAGTGCCAAGAGCCCCTTGCATCTGCAAAAGGGCTGTGTCGGTTGTTGTGTTGAAAACAAGAATGTCAAGCGTATCGGAGTGCCTGCCCTGAAGTGGGTGGCGGATGCAGGTGTTTCAGCAGGGATGCGGTGGTTGGTAAAAGAGATCTCCGACTGGACTTGAGGTAAAAGAAGCGTCGCTAACCTAGAAAAAACGGTGTTTAGAAATCAAGAGAATGTAAAAGTAAGATCGCGCGGCCTGATCACTGGCTCTCAAGAGCACTGGCTGGCAGCCGTCCTCTGGTTGCAAAGATATCGCGCAAGTTGCGCCACAGCTCCGTCTCTTGTTTACAATGTGCTGCAGGAGCTAGGTTTGCGCTAGCACCTGACAATTGTTGTCGCGCCGAAATTGGCGCCAGATAGGCGTGTCCGGATGCCGGTCGGTCTTTGCCAAGAAGAAGGAGCTGGCAAGATTGCCTTAATAGTCAAGTATGAATGAAACTCGTATAAGCCCTGAAGTCTTGTCTATATGCGGGAAGTCAAGGTAGGGTTGGGTTCTTCATTCCTTCCTTCCTTCCTCTCGAGAAACGAACAGTCCAGTTCCAAACCATCTGTTCCTTTTCCAGTTCTTTCTTGTGCCGTCAAGGGCAGGAGTGAAGGCGTACCTTCCGGCAAGAGTCAGGTTCAAGTGAAGCGCTGTTAACGCTTGCACAAAGGACTTACTCGTGCCGACCGACGTGAAATTCGTTCCTGAATTCCCGGGCTGATTGCTCAGCTCCGGGCAACCTTTCACATGACGGCGCCCGTGGACACGGGTGTCCCGTCTTTCTTGTGTCAACAAGACTTTGGAGGTCAATATGTCCCAGAAAGTGAATCAGTTCGTCCACTTTGCCGCAACTCAGGTTGTCGGTGCCGTCGCCTTCGGTGACGCCCTTGTCAGCAACCTGGAGATCAAGGCTGACAACGAATCCCCGCTCTCAGCGCTCGTCTGCGTGACGCGCGTGGGCGATATCCTGACGGCTGTCATCGCCGGGACGGGCAGCGATGGCCTGGCGCTCGAAGAGCAAGTCGCCCAGGAGTGCGAGTGGACGGTGCTGGCGCAGTCCATCTGCGACCACATCCCCGCCGAGCTTCTGGCCTGCCAGTGTGTGCAGGTGAAGCTGTACGGCGAGCCTGCGGCGGGGCGGCAGTTGCCGTGTGTTTCCGGCAATTCGGACGACGGGCAGCTCACCGTGAGCGAGCCGGCTGTCGCCGCTACGGCGGCCATGTTCGCCGACGCCACCAACTTCATCGCCGCTGCCGTCGCCATCGCTGTCGATTTCGTCGCTCAGGGAGAGCACGACTCTTCCCGCGTCTGCTTCCAGCCTGCAGACAGCCAGTGGCCGACCTGGGTCCTGCTCGACAAGTACACGAGCGAGGAGAAAGGCACCCAGCTGTTCGCACGCACCAATGACGGCGATCTGATGGTCGGCTACCCGCCCACCCTCTGTGTCGCTCGCGCCGGTGCCGACGAACTCAAGGAAGCCATCTGCCAGTACCTCGGTGGCGTGCTCTCTGGGCACTCCAGCT
>JAHFBI010000295.1 GCA_023250095.1 Candidatus Melainabacteria bacterium | reverse complement strand
GGCGTAAAAGCAAACCTTGAAATAGACTATCAAAGGCTCCTCAAGCGACAGCGCCTGAAACGTAATGCTCCCGGCAGGCGCCTCCAGGAACCTGACGATGTCCTTTCCAAACATCAAAGTGAAGCCAAACGAAAGCAGAATCACGACCAGACTACGCAAAATCCTCGTCCTGAGCTCGTCAAGGTGCTCGATGACGGTCATGACTTTGCCCGGCTCGTGATCGCCTGATGACTCAGGATCCCTGACAGAAGAAGCAAAGCCGGGCGCCGGCGCAGAGGACGTAGGTGCGCCACCGCTGGATAGCCTGTCGGCAGCCACCTCATCCCCGAGTTCTTGAGATTGAGCCATCGGTTCCTACCCCACGAGCATCAACTAACAGGATATCGCGTTCGGAAGCAATGATGAGGACGCCTCAATAAATTATCCCTTCTGCCGCTGCTCGACTGCGGCAAAAAGGACGATACCGGCGGAGACGGCTACGTTAAGCGATTCACTCTTAGCACTCATAGGTATGGACACCACCTGATCGACATCCTGCAACAGGTCCTCAGAAAAACCCTGCCCTTCATTGCCGAAAACCAGGCAAAGCGGTCCGGTCAGGTCCGCATCGAAATACTTGAGGGAAGCTTCCGGATCGCAGGCAACGACTCTCACGCCATGTTCTTTCAAAAGCTTCAGAGTCTCGCTCCAGGATATGTCCCACAGAAACGGCAAACTGAAAAGAGCGCCCATCGCCGACCGGACGACCTTCGGATTGAAGGGATCGACTGTCCCTGAGGTGGCAATCATGCCGTCGGCCGAAGCTGCCAGCGCAGTGCGCATCATCGTTCCCAGGTTGCCCGGATCTTGAATGGCATGGGCTACCAGAATGAGAGGCGACGGGCAGGCAAAGATATCGGCCGGGCCAAACGAAGGCATCTTGGCCAGAGCCAGGATGCCGCAAGGCGTGCTCGTGGTCACCAGCCCCTTGAAGAGCTGATCATCGACAACGGAGATGGAAGGAAAGTCGAGATGTCCGACCTCGGGTAGCCCCTCCTCCAGGAAAGATTCGCTGACGACAACCTCGACGACACCGACGCCGCTGCGGAAAACCTCGTCCACAGCCCTTGGACCCTCGATCAAGAAGAGACCCTTCTTCCTCCGGAAGGCGCGCTGGTGCAGCCCGCGAATTGTCTTGAGCAGCCCGTTGGAAGCGGAGGTGATCGGGTGGATTTTCATATGCAAAGCAATCGCCCAGGGCAAGGACAGCCCGGCTCAGACAGCTTGAACATTATGGGTTCCCGCGGACCGACCCTATACTTTGACGGTTTCCCTGACAAGCGATACCAGGGAGTTGAAAGCGTTAGGATCATGAATGGCCATCTCAGCAAGGGACTTGCGATTGAGCGAAACATTGGACTGAGCCAGCCCATTCATAAAACGGCTGTAACTGATTCCTTGCAGACGGCACGCAGCATTGATGCGCGTGATCCACAGACGGCGGAAATCGCGCTTGCGTTTGCGACGATCGCGGTATGCGTTGCGCCAGGCCTGTATAACAGCTTGATTGGCGGCAATGAACAGCGTCGATTTAGAACCGCGAAAACCCTTGGCGAACTTCAGGATTTTCTTGTGCCGCTTTTGCAGCACGTTCCCACGTTTTACTCTGGACATGATCCTCTCCTGCTTTTAGCATTTTGATTTTGTTCTTTTCGACAGGCGAAAACATATAAATGCCTCTGCCCGCCGGGGCCCGTATGACCCCCTGGGAGCAAGCTCTCCTTTAGTCCTGGCGGTCATCGGGGAGGAGATTCCCTTAGACCAAGCCGGAATTAAGTGTGACCCCGCTTCTCTAGCGAAGATATTGCTTATATGGAAACAATTCAAGAACACTCTTCTTGAATTCTGGTGCAAGCGCAGACCAGCCGCGCAAATTGCGCTTCACGTCCTGTGACTTCCACTCGTTGATGTGCCGTTTGCCGGATTGCTTGCGCATGATCTTGCCCGTGGCAGTGATCTTGAAGCGCCTGGCAGCGGCTTTGTTGGTCTTCATTTTAGGCATGGTGCGCTCCCGAAAGTCCGCTCTATCACCTTTCATCCACGTCGAGGCACAACATCTACTGCCTCACTAAGTCTTTGGCTAACACCTGGTTGGCCACAAATCCCGTCGGACGCCCTTTTAAGGCTCAGGCGAACTAACATGATAACACTTCCCTGGCTCCCCTGAAGCCAACTCTCAATGTTTGCTAAAGCTTTTGCAACTTTAAGGAGCTAGGGACTGGCAGCTCGTGTCTTCTGCGGGTTGGGCGAAAGAATCATCAGGACGGTCTTTCCTTCCAGCTTCGGCTCACGATCGAAGATAGCCAGGTCGTTGAGCTCGGCAAAGAAACGGGCCATAAGCTCGAGAGCCATCTTGGCATGCTGGACTTCACGCCCGCGCAACTGAATGAGTACCTTTATTTTGTCGCCGTCGAGCAAGAATTTCTGAGCGTTCCGCAATTTCACTTGATAATCGTGGTCTTCAATCTTGTAGCGCATCTTGATTTCTTTGACGTCTACAATATGATGCTTTTTCTTAGCTTCCCGGGCACGCTTTTCCTGCTCGAATTTGAAGCGCCCATAGTCCATAATCCTGGCTACAGGCGGATTCGCATCGGGCTGAACCAGGAAAAGATCCAGTCCCTTCTCCCGGGCAATCGACAAGGCCTCTCTGGTAGGGACGATTCCGAGCTGTCCCCCTTCTTCATCAATCAAGCGAACTTCGCGATCGCGGATTCTCTCATTTAAAAGCGGCAAATCCCGCTTTGGCTCTGGACGGCGAGGGTCCTGTGGTTTGTCTGGTGTGCTCAAGCTTGCCTCGTATTACTCCTCAAGTGGGGACGTGCATCTGTTTAGTGTATGGAAAACCTGCCGAAGGTGGGACTTGAACCCACAAGAGCTAAGCGCTCACTACGCCCTGAACGTAGCGTGTTTGCCATTTCACCACTTCGGCGCAAGTCACTAATTTTAACAGATGCACTCCCCTGGATTTAACAACGGGGTCCCCACAGTGGGACCTGACATATGGATATCTTCCAACTGCCTGTCCACTTCTAACAGGCAGACAGTCGGCTCCGCAGCAACTCAATTGTAGCTCAGGGGTTTCCCCAGCAGTCAAGTCGGCTCGAGGCAAGTCCAGGGCGCCTTTTTAACCATCAGCCGTGTAAGGCATAAGGGCTATGTCCCGGGCTCTCTTGATAGCCACGGTCAGACTACGCTGGTGACAGGCGCAATTGCCCGATATGCGCCGCGGCAAAATTTTGCCGCGTTCTGTGACATATTTCTTCAGCTTGTTGGGATCCTTGTAGTCAATAAATTCGACTTTGTCAGCGCAGAAATTGCAGGACTTTCGCCTGCGAGGCGGTCCCCCGGCAGAATCTCTACTTTCACGGCCCATTCTCACGATATCTCTCCTTCAATTTAAAACGGAATCTCGTCTTCGTTGCCAAAGAGCGCGTCAATTTCCTCGTTTGGCTGTCTGGCGCCAGCGGCAGGCCGAGCGGCGCCTGCTTTCACGAAACTGCGCCCATCACTTTCTTCGCCGGCGGCGGAGCCACTGGAATTGACGGTCAGCGAAAGATTCTCCACGTTGCTTGCTTCGATTTCCGCATCACGCCTGCGCTGCCCTTCGGAGCTGGTGTATGAATTGATCTGGAGCCGCCCGTCAACGGCCACAAGATCTCCCTTCTTTACCTCCTGAGCGCAACGCTCAGCCAGGTCTCTCCAGGTAATAACCTTAACAGCCTGCGTTTCCACAGTGCCATCCGGTCTGGCGGGCGACTCGACAGCAATGGCAAATTCGGTCACGGCAACATTGCCGTTTGGCGTAAACCGCTTCTCTGGAGCCCGCACCACCCGTCCAGATACCACAATCTTGCTTATGCTCATAGCCTGTTCCTCATGTTATTAGGCTTGCTTCAAGGAAAGAATCCTTTCCTTGCTGTGCCAGCAGTACCTCAGAGCGTGGTCTCGAGGGCCGCTTCCTCAAGGACAACAATAAGAGAGCGGATAATATCTTCCGACAGGGTCATCATACGTTTCAAAGCAGCCAGAGTCGCCGTCTTTGCCTCAAAGCGCGTGAGCACAAAGAATCCGTCGCGCATCTTCTTCACTTCATACGCCAGGCGGCGGCGCCCTTTCTTGTCGGTAGAAATGATCGTCCCGCCATTGTTCTTGATGAAATCCTCGACGGCGGCAACCGTACGGTCTACAGCTTCATCATCGAGGTTTGGACGAACAATAAAAACGCATTCGTATTTCTTGAGTTTTGCTTCAGTCAAAATTAACTCCCTCATGGTCGTGTGTCCTGCTGGGCAGGCAAGGGACTGTACAAATTGATATGCCTGCCGGAAAGACGACAGGATGTGAATTTTAGCACAGAGAACGCCAACTCCAGTATAGTTACACCTCCCTGGGGAATATATTGCAGCATTAGCAAAATCTCCAAAACAGGAATAATTTCCTTGGGAATTCGGTAGAAATACATTATGGGAAAACGTTCGGACACAGTGCTGATTGGTGATCTCCTTGTGAAAGCGGAGATGGTCACTCTGCGTGACATGGCCGACTCCATACCCATATCGCTCAAGACCGGATTGCCAATCGGACGCGTGCTGGTGGGGTCCGGCACGCTTTCAGATTATGGTTTACAACAGGCGCTTCTGGCTCAGTCGTTGATCCGCGATCATCTCTTGAGCATGGATCTGGCTCTGCAAGCCCTGAAGACACTCACCCGCGAAAAACTCAGTCTCGACGAAGCTCTCAAGAGCATGGGCTGGAAATCGGAGTCCTTTGAACTGACCAACCGTCTCGGACAATTGCTGCTCGACGCCGAGGTCCTGACCAAAGAGCAGCTGAAAGAAGGACTGGAAGCCTTTTACAGTGCCGGTCTGCCGCTGGCACGTATCCTCGTTCTCAAAGGGATCATCTCCAACATGCTCGCTTATGCCGCTTTGCAGGCGCAGGTGCTGGTGCGCGACGGCAAGATAAGTCGCTCCCAGGCAGTAGAGGCAGTCAAATCTGCAGCCACCCGGCGCACGACAATTGAAGAATCGCTGGACTTTCACGGCTATCTGCGCCTGCAACCAATGAATACTGTCAGGCTCGGCGAATTGCTCGTGCTGTCAGAATATGTCACCGAGATCGAGCTCCTGACGGCTGTGGAACGCAGTCTTTTCAACGGCCAGCCGGTCGGAGAAGTGCTGGTCAGCTCGAATTTGATTGGGCAAGACACGCTCGATCATGCGCTTTCGCTGCAAAAACTGGTCACAGCTGGCACGATGGATCCAATGCAGGCCGGCCAAGCCTTGCGGCGGATCCGCGCTAGCGGCATCACGCTCGAGGATGCAGTGGGAGAAGTCACAGGGACTCAGCTGCCTTCTGAGCTGTCCGATCCGACACGGCATGAGAAGTGGGTAACTTCGCTGACGGCTTCCGAGAAGATTCAGCTCCGCTACGAGGAGCTCTTGCCGGACTTCATCACAAATATGGTAAGCAAGCTCGACGCTCTGACAGTGCGCAGAACATTCCTGGAAGCACAGCTCATCAAGACGTCCGGACAGAAAATCCCTGCGCTGTCGAACCAGGCTAAAAACAGCTACGACCCTCTCGACGAACTGATGCACGGCTTCGACAAAGTGCATGATGCTGAAGAATGTCTTTATCTGATGGAAAAGATGATCGAAAGGCTATCCTCTGTCGCTTACCGCAATGGCTATTTGAGCGGGATCCTTTCGCTGGGTCCCTCAGCAGCCGCCGTCGAGGAAGTTGAGCCCACGGCGCAAGCGTCGAAGGCCGAAGCAGAAATGAACTCAAAGCTGAAACCGTCGCGCGGACTTACAGCAGAGGAAGCCAAAGAATTGCTCGCAGCTGCACGCTCATCCGAGGCGAACACGGCGGACACTGGCAACCCTGAGCCTGCACACTCCTGCCAACCGGAACAGCAGCAGGCAACGGCGCCAGAGGGCGAAAGAGCGGCACTCCTGACTGGCTGCACTGATTGCCTGCCAGAGCCTACTGCGCCTGAGCCTGTGGCCCATGTGACCGCTTCTGCCCTGAGCCAGCTTACTGCCAATCAAGAAAATCCCCAGGAGCAAGATGAATCTATTGCTCCTGCGCCAGAACCTGTGGCTCATGTGACCGATTCTGCCCTGAGCCAGCCTACTGCCAATCAAGAAAATCCCCTGGAGCAAGATGAATCTATTGCTCCTGCGCCAGAACCTGTGGCTCATGTGACCGATTCTGCCCTGAGCCAGCCTAGTGCCAATCAAGAAAATCCCCAGGAGCAAGATGAATCTACTGCTCCTGCGCCAGAACCTGTGGCCCATGTGGA
>JAHFBI010000294.1 GCA_023250095.1 Candidatus Melainabacteria bacterium | reverse complement strand
CATTATCACCGCCACTCAAGTATAATTTCGGTCGTGTAACGCCTTCAACCCGAAGTGCCATGGCCGGACTGCCCAAAATCGACAGCAGATACTTCGAGGCAATCGCAGCTGCTGCCGAAGGAAATTTTGATACCGGCGCCGTCGATCTCATTTATCAAGCGGCCTGCAAATTTGCCAGAAAGAATTGTCTGGAGGATTCAGCTCGGCATTACGAGCGCCTTTTTCAGCTCTGGCTGACTTACCAGGACTTCAAGGCATCTAAGGCAGGCACCTCAGCAAACAGCGATCTCGGAGCCACAGCCGACTACTTGCAAACTGTTTTTGAAGAATATGCCGACCTCCTCTTTTCGATGGGCAGACACGAGCGCGCTGGCAGGCTCCGAGCCGAAGCTCGGTTGCTCGGCAATGGACACTTGCCAACATTTATTGATGCCGATGACACCGGGCAATGGTAGGCATAACCTTACCAGCAAAGAGCCTCAGGCGTTTTCCGTTTTGTGTCTTCCGTGTTCTGTCAGAAGTAAGGCGCATCAGTCGGGAGCCTGAGCCAGCGCAGCCTGAATTGACTCGGTATAAGGCGGGCGCAAGATGCCGGTCTGGCAGATGATGCCGCTAACCAGCCTGGCAGGCGTAACGTCAAAGGCCGGGTTCCACACATGGACCTCCGGCGGGCAAATTTTCTGATCGCCAATAACGGTTACTTCAGAGGCTTCACGCTCCTCGATCGGGATTTGGTCACCATTTTCAATGTGCGGATCGATTGTCGACAGCGGTGCGGCAATATAGAAAGGGATGTTATGCGCGTGAGCGAGCACAGCTACAGTGTATGTGCCGATCTTATTGGCGGCATCGCCATTGGTGGCAATGCGATCGGCACCAACGATAACTACGTCAATACGCCGCTGAGCCATGAGATAACCGGCCATGGAATCGGTAATGAGCGTCGGCGTGATGTTGTCCTGGAGAAGCTCCCATGTCGTCAGCCGGGCGCCTTGCTGGCGCGGGCGTGTCTCATCAACATAGACGTTGAAACGTTTTCCGTGATCCCAGGCCGAGCGTATGACACCCAGAGCCGTCCCCCAGCCACAAGTAGCTAACGCTCCGGCATTGCAATGCGTGAGGACGCCTCCTTCATCCGGAATGACCGAGGCACCATGCCTGCCTATCATCATGTTGGCGCGTATGTCGTCCTCGACCATCGAGATGGCAGCGGCAAACAGCTCATCTGCAAGCAGTGAGAGGTTGGCGCTATTGCCCTTGCAAGCCTTCTCGAAAATGAGATCCGTCGCCCAGCGCAGATTGACGGCAGTGGGCCTCGACGACTGCAATTTCTTCCTTGCCAGATCAAGCTTCTCGATAAATTCCCTCTGAGCAAGCCCCGCATGCGCCAGGCGCCTGCCTTCGGAGGCAAGTCCCAGTGCCGCCGCCACACCAATTACCGGAGCGCCCCTGACGATCATGTCCTTGATGGCATTGAACATGTCAGAAAGTGCCGTGGCATCGAAGTATTCCACGCGCTCGGGAATCTTCCTTTGATCGAGCAAGAGCACACGCCCGTCCTCAATTTTTATGGGGCGGACGCAGGATGTGCGCGCAAGCTTGTCGGAATCAACAGACATAAAAGACATCGTAGCCCCTGTTTGCCAGAATACATCCGACAATTATAGGCGCAAATTGCTATGATGGCGGCAACTGGCTGCAGGCAAGCAAAGATGGAAAAGCCCGCCGACAATCCCGATCCAGTACAAGCAACACCGGCCGGAGGTGCAAATGCTGGTCAAGTTGTGGGCGCTTGTGCCGCCAAGATTAAAGGGGTTGTATTCTCGCCGGAAACCAAGAGCCTTTTCTTATATTACTGGCTGCAAGTAAAGGGGGTACTGCTCAACCCTGGCGACTTTTTCAGCCAGATGCCCGCCGAGGGCAATTTCATCGAGCCGGCCATATTTCTTTGCGTTTCCGCGGCAATATATTCCCTGTTGCAGGCCATCGGCAATCTCAATCCTTTCCTTTACATCAAACTCGTCTTCATGAGCGTTGTGAGTGTTGCTCTGGGGTCCCTTATTGCCAACTTCTCCTTCAAGCTCTTTGGTGGCAAAGGAACAGCAAAGGGCACGTTTGCCGTCCTTGCATACTCCAAAGCCACACTTCTCTTTGCCTGGATAAGCCTGGGGCATTTGCAGATAGGGGGCATGCTCTCTGTGGCTTACACCATATATCTGAACGTTCTGGGCATGCAGAAAGTGCATCAGATGGGACGTATCAAGACAACAATCCTCACTATCGTCCTTGCCGCGCTCGGTTTGCTGGTAAAGCTGAAAACGGGCTGACGAACTGCTCGAATTTACCTGCTCCAGTGCCATGAGAAGCTTGCCTCACAATTTGCTCTTGCAAGACAGGCAACCATGACCGGAGGAAGTAATCTGTAAAATAAGTGAGCTCGCGGTGTGTTACAGGCAACTCGAGCGAAATTGGAAGAGCAAGCATGCACTCGGCAGAAAAAACGCAAGTAATGGAAAGCATCTCTGCCCTGGGTAGGCGCGTCACAGTCGCCGACGTGTCGGGAAAGACCGGCATGCCTCTCCATCTGGTCGGGCGCCTTCTCAATGAGATAGCCGGAGAGACTAAAGGCACCCTTCAAGTGTCCGACACTGGAACCCTTGTGTACTGTTTCAGCCCCGGCTGGGAGACAGCCTACCTGGCAAGAGGAATTGCAAGAGTCCTCCAGAGTGCCGGCCGGATACTGTTCGACCTGGCTTATTACCTGCTCAAAGTCTCGTTCGGGATTATTTTGATAGCCTCTCTTCTTACCGTCGTCGTCCTCATCTGCATTGTCATCATCGCGCTTCTCAAAGCAGCCGACTCAGGTTCCGACGGCGGCGGTGGTGGCGATTTCAATCTTGACTGGCTTGACCTGTCGGACTTGCTGGCGTTTTTTTCCTGGGACTTTTCCCCATCTTATTACCGGGGGGATCCCGGCTTGCCATCTCAATTCGGTTATTATGCCAACCCTGACGTCGGACCCAGGCAAGGTTTCCTCATGAACTGCTACTCCTATCTCTTTGGTGACGGTAACCCGAACCATAAGATTGAGGATTATAGATGGCAGCTGGTCGCTAACCTCATTCGAGCTAACAAAGGCGTGACTACCGCCGAGCAGCTCGCGCCCTATACCGGTGTCGATCCAAGAAACGATTACGATATTTTCCCTGTTCTCGTCCGTTTCGATGGGCGTCCCGAAGTCAGTGAAACCGGTAACATCGTCTACGTTTTTCCTTCCATGCAAGCAACCGCCACAGCAGCCACCCCGTCTTCCTCCGCCTTGCCGCCCAGTCTTGTTGAAAAACCCTGGAAGTTCAGCAACCAGTCCTTCGACTCCCTTTGCCCGGTTATGATCTTCGCCTTCCTGAATTTCGCCGGCAGCTTCTGGTTGTGGCGGCACATGGAGACCATAGCCACCTTGCATCCTTTCACGGCGGTCATTCGGCTCCTCACCATATACGGTGTCTTCTTCGTCTCCTTCCCAATATTGCGCGTTTTCGCTCTTGCTATTACAAACAGTTTTATCGAGTCGGGCAATAAAATACGCCGGTCATATGCCGACAGACTGGCAAGCCCTGCGCCCGACCTGGCAGCCAAGCTGAAGGAGGCAAGCACATTCGCCATCGGTCCAGAGCGCATTACCTCCAGGCAGATAACATATACAACCGATCGTGACCTCCTCGACCAGGAATTCGATCGCTAGTGCCACCGCGCCAATGACAGGACGCCGCAGACGCTGTGCAAAGATACGAGCCGGGCCGCGCGCGCGGCCCGGCACAGCCTTCAGTGCGCTTCAATGACGATCCGGTGTCCGACGGCAGGCCGTCCGAATTCGGACCAGGCCGAGCCGCCGCGCTGGAAAAACTCCCAGAAGCGCCTCTGGTGACCGGAGCTGCCTGGAGCAAAAGCCAGGTCGCCTTCCATGACGTTGAAACTGCCCGTGGCCACAGTGGCTGTTCTCACAATGCAGCCAATCGTCACTTTCACACGGGCGCCTGGACTGAGGGAAGCTACGGCATCATCTCCCACTCTGATGGTTGTTTTGAGATTGCCAAAAGAATCTATGTAACCGACAGACTGAGGCGGGACATCTGGAATGACAGATGAAGCCACAAGCTGATGCCAGCGAAAGCTGAGATCTCCTGCCACTACTTGAGCAAGTATCTTCGGGAAATAATCTCTCGAGCGAAATTGCGAGCCTTCATCTTGCAGGGAGACGCTCCACAATTCGGCAATATCATCGCGCACGAAAGACAACGAATGTCCGCTATTGACTACAACGACAGGAACACCGTTTTTGAGCCTTGCATAAAGAACTCCCTCGCCTTCATTGTTGGCTCTAGGGTCCCTCAGGTCTCTTCGGGGAGCGCAATTGGCAAAAACAATCAGATTCTTGGGACGCAGAGATGCTTCCGCCAGACCCAGTTGAGCCAGGACAAATCCGGTCGAGATCGTCTCAAACGAGCCAACTGTCGTGATGTGTATGCGCGCATCCTCCGGAATCCTTGCGCTGATGGCAGCTATCACTTCAGCCCAGGCAAGATCTCCGGGGGCGTAGTCACAGATTACATGTACAAACAGGCTCATCGACCCCTCCGAAAACGGTACTCCTCAATCAAAAACGGACAAAAGTCCGAGACTTGATAACATGACTATCTTCTGCCCGGTCTCTGATAGCTATAAAACTATCATGGCGCTCGAGAAAAATTGTCTGGGAAGATCCCCATTGAGGTCGCCGTTTGCTGTTGCTCAGAAGGAGCTGAGATCAGATAATCGATGTGGCGCTAAAGGTGAAAATCACCGGAGCAGGCAAAGTTTTGCCTCAACCGTGGCTTCTAGTTTCAGGAAATGAGCCAGCATGGAAGGATTTCCTCTCAGGGATGCGCAGTCGAGCAATAGCTCTTTTCCTGAAACAACGGATCGCTTGCCCGAGTGGCTTAATGAGAAGAAGCAGCCCTTAGTCACCACGGCTTTGATCGTGATCAATGTCTTGTTTTTCGCTGCAATGTGCCTCGGGACAGGTGGAGCGGCGATCGTCAGCCCCTCAAACAAGATCCTTCTTGACTGGGGCGCTGATTACGGACCTCTGACCATGGACTTTCAATACTTCCGCCTGCTGACTGATTCGGTCGTGCACGTGGGGATTGTACATCTCCTTCTCAATATGTATGTCTTGTGGTATCTCGGTCCGATTGTCGAGCGCCTGTTCGGTTGTTCCAAATTCGCCCTGATATATCTGCTCTCTGCTATCGGCGGCTCGCTGGCCAGTCTTCTGTTCGATCCGCTACTATTGAGCGCTGGCGCCTCCGGAGCAATTTTCGGCATTTACGGGGCGCTGCTGGCTTTCTTTGCCAGTCACCGCAAACAGCTACCACCAAGCTTCTTGCGCCGCTACAGCCTGACTGTGGCATTTCTTGTCCTTTACAATCTTTTTTACGGGCTTATTGAGCCCGGTATAGATAATTCAGCGCACATCGGGGGCTTTGTCACCGGCTTTCTCTCCGGCATGTGCCTGGTGCCATCCACCCCTGGCTGTTTGAGCTGGCGACACCGCCAGGCGACAGGCGCCCTGTCGATGGTGGTTTTCCTTTCAATCTTTGGCTTTGTGGACGCTGCCAGATTCGTTGGTTGCGGATATCCGGTTTATCAAGACGGTCTGGACGAGTTGAGAGCTGGCAAGTTCGAAAGCGCCATTGAGCATCTGGACAGGTTTATTGCTCTCAATCCACGTCTGGCTCATGCTTATGAATTCCGTGCTGAGGCGCACTACAAGCTGGGAAATCGCACCAAGGCTCTGAGCGATTTTTCAAGCTGCATAGATCTCGACTGCCACAATCCTATCCCATACAACGGAAGAGCCTGGACATACGACAGCTTGAGACTCTATCAAGAAGCCATTCACGACTCGAATCATTCACTCTGGCTCGACCCGAAATCCGGAGCCACTTACGACACGAGAGGGTTCGCCTATGCCAGATTGCGCAGGCAGGACGAAGCCCTGAAAGACTTCGCCAGAGCCATCAAGCTCGATCCAAAAGGTGGAGCCCCTTATTATCACCGCGCCCAGCTCTACGAGCAAATGGGCTGCCTGACGCAATCCCGGAATGATTTCCGCTCAGCAGCCAGCCTCGGCTACAAACCGGAGCCCTGGGAGCTCGACTGACTTACTTTTCCTGCTTTGCCGTGCTACCGGGTGAATGACCACAGCTGTGCTTTTCACATTAAAGATAGGACCGCCCAAGGAGCATTTGCTTAGAAGGTTTCGAAATCGAGCTCAGGAAAGTCCGCCCAGGTATTCTCCTTAGCGGCGGCTGTGTGATGCAAAAAGACGCTAAGGCAGAGCG
>JAHFBI010000293.1 GCA_023250095.1 Candidatus Melainabacteria bacterium | reverse complement strand
GGCGGCTCCAAAGGAGTTGCATATGGAATTTGTTGCTCGCCTCTTGATAGAGGCATACATGCGCATGGCCCGTTTGATTTTTTGGAAACGGCGCAATGCCAAGTTTATCGTCTTGCTTGGGGGTCCCGGGGCCGGCAAGGGCACTGTTGCCGCTGTTCTCAGCGAGAAGCTCGGGTTGCCGCATCTCAACGTCGGGCATCTTCTGCGTCGGGAAATAGAGAACCAGACGGACATCGGACGCAGATGGGGGGATGTGATCAAAGCAGGCAAGCTTGTGCCTGAGTCGGTGGTGCATGGCTTGCTCGCTCGCGAGCTTGCCTCAAGCAAATACGAAAGCGGAGCTGTTCTGGATGGAGGCGCTCGCACCCTGTCTCAGTCCCGGCAACTGCGGCGCCTGCTGATGAAATGGGGTAACCAGGTGGATCTGGCTCTTTTCATCGATGCCAGCGACGAAGATCTGATGGAACGCCTTTCGCTGCGCTGGACTTGCACTGGCAAAGACTGTGGCAAGACGTACCACGAGCGCTTTAACGCGCCGGCTGTGAAGGGAATTTGCGATGCTTGCAGGGGAAGGCTGATGCAACGAGACGATGACAAACCAGCGGTCGTTCGGCAGCGGCTTTCCACCTTCCACAAGACGTTCGCCCCTATACGCCAATACTATGAGGACACCGGTATCCTCATCACAATCCGCTCCACAAACGAGCAGGGCACTGCTGCGGTTTGTGAGCAAGCCCTCTTCGCTGTCGAAGAGATTGACTGATCGGCGCTGAAGTGACTGCCCCACCAGGCAGGTCACTTTGCTCACCCTTGTCGACGGCGCCTCCTTGCTCAGGCAACTGGCGCCGCCATTGGCAGAAAGAAAAGGTAAGACTATGAACAGATGGATCATTCGCATTCTGGCAACAGCGTTTGCTTTTGCCTATATCTTCCCGAAAATCGACGGCATCAGCTTCACTGGTGCTTTCTTTCCGGACGGCGTCGTGTACGGCGTCCTGTTTGCTATCACTGCCTGGATCGTCACGCGTATCTTTCAATGGGCCAGTGTAGCTTTCTCGATCGGCACACTCGGAGCCGGATTGCTCATTGTGGTGCCGCTCTGGCTTTTCGGTTTCTGGCTCCTTCCAGCTGTCCAGCTCATGGTCTGCGCCTGGCTCTTCCCGGCCAATCTGGCTGTGAACAGCTGGTTCGGCGCGATCGTTGCTGGATTGATTCTGATGTTTATCAACGGGCTGACGCACTCGCGTTCTTCCAGTTAAGCTGATTCTGCGCGCCAGGCTGCTCGGTCCGGGCAAAGAGCACTCTCTGCAGGCGTCGTGTTAACGCAGTTGGCAAGACAGGCAACCTGGCTACCTGTTTTGTCAACTGCGGCCGGCAGTGATTGTTGATGCTTCCGGAGCAAGTGATTCCGAAAACGCAGACTGTTGCAGGGATTCTTTCTTTTTTGCGCCTTATCTACTTGGGCGTATAGTTGATGAAGCTAAAAAAAACGCGATAATGTAGCAGTGAGCGTTTTAGTCTCCCCTCCGTCATCTATAGAGGCAAGGAAAAAGAGTCAAAGGCTCTTGCAGGCGGTTGCTTCGGACACAGGCGAGCTTTGCCTGGACAGGCTCCACTGGAGCGTTGTCTCGGGCAAGCTGATTGCTGTTGAGGGAAGACCACTGGTCTTTCCTCACTTTGCCAAAAGGAGGGCGTCATGTTGATGTATGGCAGTTGTAATAAGCTGGCTTGTTAGCGACCCTGGCGCGTGAAGCCCAAAGCGTGGTCGATGAAGTTCATCAGGTTCAGTTCGTTGAGGAAGCTGTGACTCTCGGCTATGACTCCTACTCCGGGGCGCAGGATGAAATGAGCGCGCAGACCCTTCACTGCCGCTGCCCTGGCAAGCTCGGGACTTGTATCTGCGTCAATTTGCACAAATTTGACCCGTCCTTGATAGCTCCCGGCAACGAAAGCGGACAGAGCTCTCTGTTGATCGAACAAGGTGGGGCTGGAGCGGTAGTAGTTGATATACACCGGCAGCCGGGAAGCAAGCACCTCACGGTCGTAGTTCTGGGTGTTGACCTGGATGATTGAGGGAAGAAGCTGCTCCGTCTTCGGGTGAGCGTCAATCCATGCCATTACGATTACTATGGCAGCGACGATGGACATGAACAGGAAGTAGGTTTGCATGTCCGGTGAGATATGAGGATTCTGGCTTATGAAATGGAGCATGATTTCTCCTTTCTTTGCAAGGGTTTCAAAATGAAGCGTAGCCCGCAGCCTATCTGGACAACCGGGCGTTGGAGCTGTGGGGGAAGCAGAAAGATAAGTTCACCTTTCTGGTGTGTTTTTCAATCAAATCCCGAAATGTGAGGTTAGTAGCCGGAGCGCTCCGAAGAACGATCCGCAATTGAGCGGCTGTCTCTAAGATTCATTCCTGGACAGAACCTGTACCATTCCACACAGCTGCCAGCAATATGGCTGTCGGAATGTAGATTGGCCAACCGGCAAGTGACAGAACCTCAGGCACAAGCAGGCTCGTCAGTTTGAGGAAAGCGGCTGCGCTCAGTGAAAGCACTGTCCAGCGGCTTGCTTTGAGGAGCCACGTCTTATCGGTTCTCAGTGCCGTGTCGAAATAGAGGCGTTGGTATCCTTCCTCTATCCAGAGAGAAAAGAGGACGAAGGCCACTCCGGCAACCAGAGCCCCGATGATCCCGCCGCTGAAAACGAAGCTGGCTGACTGGCTCAGCACCCGGGGAAATACCAGACCGATAAGCAGGGCTGCGATGAGCGCACGGTCGGCATAAATCGTGCAGGCGCTGTTGAGGACGTTTCGCTGCAGATTTTTCAGGGTGGTGCTGTTGTTGCTGGTCTTGCTCATGATGAATTCCTTTCGATGTCAGATGAGACTTTTCTAGGCCGCGCAGGGTGTGAGTCGGGCTGGTACCTGCGCTGTAAATTCCGGCAGCTCTTGAGTGGCGCCTTGATTCGACCAGGGGTCGAAAACTTTGTTTTCTAGAGATGAAGCTGGCGGGGTTGCTGGTTCTGGAAGCTCTTTGTGGTGGGTGCAATTTAGATGTGTCTTTTCGTAGCAAAAGAGGCTGACCGAACACAAGAAAAAGCTGTGGCCGCTCACCTCTTTACAATTGGTTACATTTATAGCCCTGTCAGACTTTCGGGCATTTTGCCTTGTGGATTCGCCATAGTCTGCGCCACGGCCACAGGGTCTTGTCTGGCTGAATAGAATGGCGCAGTTTTGCTAACTCAGGACCGACAGCCGTGAAAAAAACAAGAACCAGGCAAGCGGTGCACAGAGATTTCCTTTCACTCCGTTGTGCTTGCCATGCGCGCCCGGCAGACAGGCAATTTCTTCTGTCAGCTCGCAGAGCAGCTTGTGTATTTCAGCTTTGTTTTTCTTGAGGCTTGAGTGGCAAAGGGCGTGCCTGGCTCCTATTGGATAATCTGGCTGTGGCCATTTCAAAACGGACATTCCTTTGTAATTTTGCTCGACGAATAATTCAGTCAACTCCGTTAACTGCTGCAGGGCCTTCTGCTACACTTCCGAAACTTATGGATTACTGGGACGCCACTGATTACATTCTGGCACTGCCCGATATGGAGCGCTTCAGCTCCGAACGGGGCGGACACACCATGACACTGGAGGCCATGAAAGCCTTGCTCTGCCGGCTTGGGAATCCAGAGAGCTGGCGCAAGACCGTACATGTGACCGGCTCTAAAGGCAAAGGAAGCACGAGCACTTACCTGGCTTCCATCCTTCACTGCGCGGGATTGCCTGCAGCGCTTTACAACAGCCCGCATTTGCAGGAATATACCGAGCGCCTGACATTTGGCATGCAAACGGTATCCGAAGAGCTTTTCGCCGAAGGCATCGATGCCATCAGTTTCGACATAGACGAGATCAATCAAAGTGATCTCGGACCAGTCAGCACCTTTGGTGCGCTCAATGCTCTCTTCTTTTACCTTTGTCGCAAACTAAAGATGCAGTGGCAGGTCGTTGAAGTAGGTCTGGGGGGACGAGACGATGCAACCAATGTCTTCGACGACAAAGAGCTCGTTATCATCACACCAATCAGCCTCGAACACACGTCCATCCTGGGCAATTCTTGCGCCGAGATCGCCGAAAGCAAAGCAGGGATAATCACACAGGGTTGCACGACAGTACTGGCTCCACAAAAGGACCCCTCTGTTCGGGAAGTCATATCTGCACGTTGCTCAGATCTGACTTCAACCCTCATTGACGTCGAACAACTCTATCAAACGAAGTCGCTGTCGTTTAGCCCTTCCGGGCAGTCCTTCAGTATCAGTGGACCCGGGGGCGCTCTTAACCTGCATACCCGCATGCTAGGGCTGCACCAGCAGGACAATGCTGCCACAGCTATCGCTGCTGCACAGGCTCTGGTCGAGCGTGGCGCGGTCATAACTCCGGAAGCTATCGCCGATGGCATCGAAGCCGTCAAAGTGCCCGGGCGCCTCGAGCAGCTGTCCGCAGATCCTGTGATCGTCGTTGACGGGGCTCATAACGGCGAGTCCGCGGCTGCGCTTGCAGATGCCCTCAGAAGACATTTCCAGTTTCGCCGCTGTGTGATAATACTGGGAGTCAATGTCGACAAAAAGATTGATCAGATCCTGGAAAAGCTGCAGCCGCTGCAACCCTTAATCATCGCTACAAGATCGCAAAGTCTAAAGGCAATGAAGACGGAAAAGATAGTGGAAGCTGCCTCCAGGTTTTCGCTTGAGACAAGGATGGCAAATAGCCTGCCTGCAGCAGTCGACCTGTCGAACAAGCTTGCAGACCCGGGAGATTTGATTTGCATCACCGGTTCGCTCTACCTGGTCGGCGAAGCAAGAGAGAGACTCGGACAGCAGCCGGTTTCTGCGCACGCGCTCCAGTAATTGGCTCCACAGATACTGCGCCGTACTTAAAGAAATCTTGGCACAAGCGCTTGCCCGACAACTATATGTATGAATAGACCGGGACAAAAGAAGAGAGGTGGAGGTGGCAGTATGCCTTACAGCACCATCTCGAACTCAGATCGTGTTGTGAATATTGCTTGCAGGTATTGCCAGCTGCATCATCCATGTCAGGTTCCAGTGTTGGGCGAGGGAGGATCGACACCGGCAGGTCATGCAATGCGTTTGCGCCTGCATGACCTGCCGGGTCAGAACTTCCAGTTGATAAGGTGCCACCTCAGGCGATCTGCGGCAGCAGCGCAAGATTCTCCGAGGCTACGGCGGCAGGAGCAGCGTTTTGCTCTTGCTCCGGATTACAGCTCTTGCAGTACCAGTGATCGCAGGCAGGGAAGTTGCGGTCTTTCCAGGCAGCCTCAAGCTGGCGGAAAGTCTGCCGCAGGTCTTCGAGCTTTTGCTCGGTGAGTTTCTGCGAGTACCAGAAAGCAACTTCGCTCTTGCTGCGGAGAAGCCTTACAACAAGCTTGATCGAATGACGGTAGTTAAGCGCGAGGCTGGCCACCAGACCGAACAGGAACAGCTCGTCCTTGTGCCGTCCCTTCACTTTGAACGCCGTCTTGATGTCGGTGATCTGCATCACCTTGTAGCTAAGCGAATCGGTGAAGTAGAACAGCTCATCGGGCTTGGCAAAGATAGTCCAGCCTGTCTCCGGGTCCAGCCAGCTCAACTGCAGTTCTTGATCGTCGGCAGTGACCTGCTCGTCAATCATCTCGCCGGCCGTCTTCGCGAGTTCATCGATGTCCTTGCGCGCAGCCTGCTGTTCCTCGGTGCTGAGGAGCCCGAGCTGCTTCTCGACGTACTGTCGCGCATCTTCAGAATCACCACCGGCTGCAAGCCGATGAGTCGCATTGCCTACCACCTCGAACTGGGTGGCACGGCGCCGCTTTCCACGTACCATTTCGTAGTACGCTTGCGGACACTGGCGAAACGCCAGCAAGTCCGACACTGAGATTTTCTTTTTCATGATTTGTCTCCTTTGGGAAAACTTTCCCCGACCAGTCCCCGTCCGGACTGATCCGCACCGGAATTACACCGGCCCCCTCCGCAAGATGGTGCGGATTGCAGGATGTGACAGCGGTCAGCCAAACGAACTGACCAACAAACAATCAGGCAGTAAGCGCGCAGCTCAGTGCGTGTGAGTCAGCTAGCTGCAAAACGGATGAACACTGCCATCATCAATGACTGACGACAAAATCGACGGCTGACCAGGTTGCTTAACTACAGGGCACATCACACTTTTCGACGCTGAGCGGCGATTGAGGTGACAGAACCAGGAAGGGGTTTATATAGCTGTAGTTTCGAAGGTCACCGAAGAATCAGAAGTGAAATGATGTCACTAGCTTATTCTTTGGCCCTTGAGATCACAAACAATACTGGAATCATTACTGCCTTAGAAGACTTAGAGAACCAAGACAGATCA
>JAHFBI010000292.1 GCA_023250095.1 Candidatus Melainabacteria bacterium | reverse complement strand
GTCCGCGCTCAATTGAACGAGCACACGAAAGTTGTCTATTTCGAGACCCCTGTCAACCCGACGCTCGACCTGATCGACATAGCAAGAGTGAAAGAATGGGTCGACGAAGAAAGAAAGAAGAGAGCCCCTGGCGAAGGACCGGTAATTATTGTCGACAACACTTTTGCCACACCTTACTGCCAGCGTCCGCTTTCGCTTGGGGCTGATTTTGTCGTGCACAGCCTGACCAAAGACATTGGCGGTTTCGGCACCGATATGGGAGGTGCCGTCATCGCTGGACAGAAATATCACGAGCCGCTTCTCATGTTCCGCAAAGATTTCGGTGGCGTTCTCTCACCAAAAAATGCCTGGCCCATTCTTGTCTATGGCTTACCGACCCTGGCCACACGCATGTCCAACCAGCAAAAGAGCGCCCTGAAAGTCGCCCAGTATCTGGAGCGCCATCCGAAAGTGGCTAGAGTCTATTATCCGGGACTGGAGTCTTTCCCGCAGCACGAGCTGGCTCGACGTCAGATGGTAAGCTATGACGGCAAATTCGCTCCTGGCTCGATGCTTTATTTCGTGCTGAACGGTGACGAGCAAGCAGCCATCGAACGGGGACAGAAACTGATCAACTATGTAGCAGAAAATGCTTACAGCATAACCCTGGCCGTCAGTCTCGGGCAGATAAGGACGCTGATTGAAGAGCCTTTCTCCATGACGCATTCGGCGCTGCCCTCCGAAATGAAACGCGCGCGCGGGCTTGAGCCTGGCGGCGTCCGGCTTTCCATCGGTCTTGAAGACTGGCACGACATCATCGAAGACCTGCGCGTGGCTCTCGACCACATTTAGAAGCCTTCGACAGCTGACAACTTATCTGGTCCATCAAGTCCGCCTTAAGCGAAAGCTTACAGGCGGACTTGTTCAAGCAGGTTCTGTGAAAAGAGGGGTCAATCCCGGTCATTGACCGGGGTTTTTCCCCTTGGCGCTGCAAAACCGGCAGGCAGATAATAAACGCAGTCTTTTCAGCCGCCAGAAAGCGTGAGCAGCCCACGCCAGCGTTTTCTGACGGCAAGCCACTGCCATACGGCAAGGAGCCAGATCATGAGAAGAAGCCTCTTCAACATGGCCATCGTTGCTTCAGTCCTGTCCTCAAATCTTTTACCGGCACAAGCCCAGAGCCGATATTCCAGCATGTCCTCCGGGCGTCAGATGGTAGACACCCAGGGGACGGAGCCGGTCACATTCCACCGCTCTCCCTTGCGCTATCAGTTGGTCGATCAACGCCCGATCTTTACCAACTGCGTTCGCCCCGAGCCTCAAAGCCCGCGCGTTCTCTTCGTACCTGTTTCCTCAGGTTCGCTCAATAGCCAGACTGCCCCTCACGCCTGTCCCTCCGGGCTGATACCGCCGGGCGGACTGCCCACAGTAGCAGGACCTCAGTCCATGCGCTCTTCCATACCTGGAATAGAACCTCTCGACGGACTGGAGCAATCACGTTTTGACTCGAAGATACCAGCTGGCGGGTTTGCCCCAGCGCAGATCCTCCCTGACGGCACAAGCACAAATCGCCTGGCTGGGCGGGTAATCCCGCCCGGAGCAGCTTTGTCCAGGAGGGCAGGCACTGCCGGACAGACAATTGCGGCTCAGGCTCCTAACACTGGTCGAAGAGCGCCGGCTGCCGCAACTTATCCTGCTGCCTCCTATCCGCCAATCTCAGGCAGCGGCAATTCATCCGTGCGTGTCTCGACCGATGTCTCAGCCGTGATCCGTAACCGCAAGTTGCTCCAGAATCATTGAGAAGCGGCAGCTCTATCTGCCATGCCTCCGGTTGTAATAGTTTTGATACTGGTCGTAATTGTTGTTGTTGTTGTGGCGACCGGACCGGCTGGCATACTCGCCAGCAATAAATAGAGAGCCCAGGGTGCCTATCCATTTGCGCGCTTCGGCTGAATCGCGATAAGAATCGTTGGCTCCATAATCATCGCCGTTGCGTCCACGGTTGGAGCTGGCACTCTGTTCGTCCATCTCGAAGCCGCCAGGTCCGCCGTAAGTGCGCGTGCGGTTGTAATTGTCCGGCTGGCGTTCGTAATAGGGCCGCTCATAGTCATAATCCCGACGCTGGTGAGACTCATACCAGCGCTGGCGCTGATAGTCCCTGTAATCGGGATCGTCATAACGATTGTAATGCCGCTGTCCCTGGTTAAAACGGTCATAATTGTTGCCGTGGTCGTTGCCGTAATAGTTGCCCCGCCCGTGGCGAGCATACTGGTCAGCAATGACAATGCCGCCAATCGTGCCAATCCAGCGCCTGGCTTCTTCGGAGCCGCGATAAGAATCGTCGACGCCGACATCGGAAGTTCGTCCGACCGAGCCGTCTCCAAAGCAACCGCTGTTATACACTGGACGCTGACGGTTTGTTCTGGCGCTGGTCTCGTCATATTCGTAACCGTTGGGTCCGCCATACACATGTGTGCGGTTATATGAACTGTCACGCCTTTGATCTATGCGGTACTGCTCGTCCACCCGGTCACGATAGTGTCCCGAGCGCCGGGAGTCTATGCAGTCCTGCTCTTCGCGCAGCCGCCGCCACTGGTCACGGCGATGGTCGTCGCGACGCATAGCATAATCCGGGTCGCATGTCCTGTCGGCGTCGCATGGTCTGCGCCGGAATGTCGACTGGTCACTGCAGCCAATAGTTACATCCGAATCGTAAATGTTAATGACTTGCTTGTCATTCTCAATGCGATAGTTCCGGCGAGGCGATTGGCTATTGCGATCCCAGGCTTCATCCCTGAAGGCTTGCTCACAATCGGACTGTGACTGCCCGGGGCCGCGCCGTTGCCCGTCACCTACACGATTGCCTGAGTCCTGTCGGTCGGTCCGTCCGTAATAGTCGTAATTGCCGTCCGGTTGCGTACGGTCAGCACGCCCGCCTGATTCTTTATCGCTCATCTACCGAACCCCACAAATTGGAAAAAACCCTGGGACGCAGCCAACGCCATTTGACTCTATACATAATCCTCAGAACCTGGACTGTCAATGGGAAAAGTCCCACGCAGGAGTGCAAAGCAGGCAGCAGTCGGGCATTTGCGCCTCGGTCCTCCTCGACCGACAATATATATGTGCCCGGGATGAATCTCCCTTAAGCCAGCCGCGCCTTAATTCTCCAGTCCGTGACCGGCATCGCCAGAAGATCTAGCTGTATAAGCTCTTGCCGACGACAAACAAGAAAGTGCGGACCTTGCCTGCAAGAGGCAGGCGCCGCAAACCCGTGACACTGGAAAGCTCCCCATAACCCCTGCTGGAAAGTCTAAGCCAATACCCGGACTCAAGGCAGATTCAGATGGACAGGAGAGCAAGAATACGCGGTATGAAAACTGCCAGCCCGATGGCCACAGCCGAAAGCGATGAGCAAAGCACGGCTGCTGCTGCAATGTCTTTGGCATCGCGCGCCAGCCGGTTGAACTCTTGCTGCGTGATCAAATCGACCACCCGCTCGAGAGCCGTATTGACCAACTCGAAGGAGACAACCCCACCAATAGCCAGAGCCAGAAAAGCCCAGCCGCAAGCATCAACCCGCAATAGAATAGCGCCAGCAGCGACCAGCCCGGCAACTGCGGCATGAATCTTCAGGTTGCGCTCGCTGGCAAATGCCGTACGCAGACCCTGGAAAGCACAAAAGAAGGACTGCCCGAGCGATGCTGTCCGCTCGGCCCGGCGGCGCCAGGCCCTTGGAATAGCAATAAGCCTGCCGCCTGCGCTATTTCTTAAGGAGGCAGCTTCTTCATTCTTTTCGTTGACGGCGGGGCTTATTAGTCTAACTCCTTAGTAATAGTCGGCAAAAGCCGGACTCGAGCATGGCGGGTTCCTGATCAGACGATAACACGCCTTATGCCTTCCAGGTTGAAGGCTTGCGCCATTTGATGCAAAAGGAGAAAGATTTTACAGGGCTCCTCTGCCGGCGGAAAGCTCCAGGGGGCTGAGAGGCGCTCTCTGTACCCCGGACAATGGCTGGCTCTCCCGGCAAAGCGGCTTTACCGGTTAAATCCGGCATCTGCCAGTATCCTTTTCTGCCGCCCGAACATTTCCTTTTCTTCTTCCGGGCTCATGTGATCGAAACCCAGTATGTGCAACATTCCGTGCACCAGCAAAAATGCCAGCTCCCGCTCACTGCTGTGAGCATACTCCAGTGCTTGCTCCTCAGTTTTTTCCAGAGAAATGACCAGCTCTCCCACTTCCCAGGGTAGTTCCGCCGGTGGTGGCTCGATGCTCAGCGGAAAAGACAGCACATCAGTGGGCGCATCTTTGCCCATCCATTGATGATTGAGCTTCTGGATCTGCTTGTTCGAAACAAGAACAACGCTGAGCAAGCCGCGCTCTTGCATGTGGCGAATTATCTCTTCATCGAGATGGGGAGGCGGGCTGGCAATCAGATTGCGGCACAAGGCAGAGGCAACTTTCTCGCCCATCTGCCGAATGAGGGCGAGATCGACCTTGCATCTTCTTTGTTTGTTCAAAACTGTAAGCTTGAGCGCCACGCCTGCTGGAAATTTATTTATTGCTTCTGCCGGCTTGACATGGTAGCATACGATTCAGGAATAGCATTTAGTGTCGTAGACTGATTGTAGTCTACGGCAATTCGCTGTTTAGGCGCCTCCCATGCGCCCCGGTTATCAGCCAGGGGAATTTTTCTGGATGTCAGCCAACTACAAGCAAGCACTCGAGCAAATTATCGACCTGGCGCAACAGGTAGCCACCCCCCTTGGTTTGTCGGTGCTGGATGTGGGCATGAGCCAGCAAGGACGGCAGCGCTCTGTGGCGGTAACTATTTTCCGCCCGGCAGGCTCGATTTCCCTCGATGACTGCCAGACAGTCAGCCGGCAGCTTGAGGAATTGCTGGATAATCAATCCCCGCACCTCATCGAAGGCAGTTATCTTCTGGATGTGCAGAGCCCCGGCATAGACAGGCAGTTGAAATCGGACAGAGAATTCAGTGCCTTTTCCAATCATCTGGTGGAAGTGAAAACGAAAGAGACTATAGGCAGCCTCGGCTCAGTCTTTTCTGGTACTTTGCTTGCCAAAAACAACGGGCTCGTTGTCATCGGCAATCCCCGGAAAGTGCAACAATTGTCCGCTTCATCGAGAAAGCCCAAGATAAAAGCACACAAGAGTGTTGAAGCTGACGATACGGCTGCCTTGCAGGTGGAGATAGATATGAGCAAAGTCATCCACATCCGCCTGATGAGCGAGCAACCACAACTGACAAACATTTAATTAGCGCGAACACTAGATCCTGGAGGGACTACCTTGATCAAAATCGGCGATAAACTGCTGGAAGCAGCTGAAGAACTGGAACGCGAGCGAAACATCCCACAAGATGAGTTCATCTCTTATGTCTGCGATGCAATCGTGGCGGCGTATAAGAAAAAGGTTCCCGACCACGATGTCGAAGGAGTCAGAGCCATATTCGACACCGAAACAGGTGAAATAGGCATTTTCGCCCCCAAAGAAGTTGTCGAGAAGTCGACCAACCAGTATCACGAAATCAGCCTGGTTGACGCTCAGGATCTGATTCCAGATGTCACTGTCGGCGAAGTGCTGGAAATCGAGGTCACCCCGGCAGACTTCTCCGAATTCGGTCGGATTGCCGCTCAAACAGCCAAGCAATTGATAACACAGCGCCTGCGCGAAGCCGAAAAAGAATTAATCAAAAAAGAGTTCGAAGCGCGCAAAGGCACATGCACGACCGGACAGATCGAGCGGATTGAGGTGATCAGCAATAATCGCAACAACGTCATCATCAACCTAGGGCGAGTGGAAGGATGCATGCCCTCGAAAGAGCAGCTTCCCGGAGAGACATATCGCGTGGGCAATCGTGTCCGTGTCTACGTTCTGGAGCTGAGAGAAACAGGGCGTGTGCCTCAGATCATCGTTTCGCAAGCGCATCCAGAGCTCGTCAGAGAATTGTTCGAGCTGTACGTGCCGGAAATCGAAGACGGCACAGTCGAGATAAAATCCATTGCCCGCGAAGCCGGCTACAGAACCAAGATAGCGGTCCATTCCGAAGATACAGATGTCGATCCGGTAGGAGCCTGCATCGGCACCCGCGGTGTTCGCATTCAAAACGTTGTCGCCGAACTGCGCAATGAAAAGATCGACGTCATCCGCTTCTCAACCGATCCTGTCGATTACATCTCCAATGCGCTCAGCCCGGCACGCATCACCACTGTCGCTCTCTATGACGATCCTGAAGGGGGGCGGCGCGCCGAAGTCATCGTCCCTGACGATCAGCTCTCACTGGCCATCGGGCGCGGAGGACAGAACGTGCGCCTGGCAGCGAAGTTGACCGGCTGGAAGATTGACATCAAGTCGGAAAGCCAGGCCGGAGGTACTTATAAGAGCATGAATCCAGACAC
>JAHFBI010000291.1 GCA_023250095.1 Candidatus Melainabacteria bacterium | reverse complement strand
CTCCGGCTGCCCAAACAGCATTCATTGCCTGGGCTTGCTGAGTTTCAGTTTTTGTTGTCTGAGGCCGAGAAAATCAAAGGTCGGACGGTGGAAATGCCCTGGCTCACCACCGGTCAGGAATTCATGCTTGCAGCCAGGCTAGACGATGGTACTTATATCCCGCTCTGGACTTTTTACCGGGGAACTGAGTCCACCAGCCCGGTTATCTGGCAGCACGCCTCAGGCGACGTCAATCTTATTCACGGACTCTGCTTGCAACAGGCAGCTCCCGATCAGCATGCCCTCGGAAGCAATTACGTATCGGCCACAGCCAATGAATCGGCACCACCTACTGCTTCGGCCAGGCAGACCTTGCAGAATATAGACGTTTCAACGCCGGTCCTGCGCGATCAGGGCAAGGCCATTTTCGAAGGGGAATTGGCGAATATGCAAATTCCCACCTTGCTGCAATCGATTACCATGAGCAAAATGACCGGGCGGCTAAAAGTGACCAACAAGGCCAGCACTGCCGAGATCTTTTTTGAAGAAGGCGCGCCCGTGCACGCGGCCTCGCCGGAGACAGTAGGAGACCAGGCAATCTCCGAAATGATCATCTGGGAAGAAGGGCACTTTCGCTTTTATCCAGCCGAAATGAGCACGGAGCGCACAGTCAAAAGGCGTCTGGATGGACTGCTCATGGAAGGAGTATCACTGCTTGACCAGAACAGATATCTCGCGGAAGCCGGGCTGAAGCTGGAATCTTTCATCGTCAAAACGCACCAGCACATCACCGAGGAAGAGTTCAAAGCAGCGCTCAGCAAAGGAGCGCCACTGGATATAGAGTCTCAAAAGAAATTCTACTCCTCCATAGACAGCAAGAGCACGCTTCTGGATTTATTGCGCCGCCACCCCATGATCAAAGTGGAATGGATTCCACTCATGTTCAACATGGTGTCTTGCGGGCTGGTATCCCCGATCGAAGCGCCGCCGGTCCATGGTAAAGCTGCCGCCCTGCCCTCGGCTGATGTCGACCGGACAGCCATACAGAGCGTCGTCCGCATACTTACCCGACCTGAGACGGGAATGTTTACTTATCCGGCATTCCTTTATTTCTTCGAGCAGGAGTTCTTCAAGTGCGCGACTATGGGCTGGCCGCTTACGGTGCTGATCTTTGAAATGAAGCTTTTGTACGGGGATCTTCTGGAATCGATGCCGGTGACCTATGTGCGTGAAGCTGCGCGCCGCATCGAAGGTGTGAAACGCAATTTCGACATCCTGGCTCATTACGAAACATTCGATTACGCTCTGCTCTTGCCCAACACTTATGCCAAGGCAGCCAAAATCCTCGCTCACCGCATCAACGAAGTTCTGGCCAGCGAGCAGCTTATCCCTGGACCCCCCAACCAGATCGTCCTGCACTTCGGTATAGCTTCAGCACCGGAAGACACACAAGATCTAGGTGCCCTTCTGGCGGCCGCACGCGAGTCCAAGAACCGCGGGAGCAAGACAGGGGCGGTTGTTACACTCTTTCGCGACATAGAAGTCAAGTAGGTTAAATCGGCTTGACAATCCCTGAAGCTGCCCTGAGAATATAGTTCCCAAGGGTTGGTGAAGCCCGATTAATAGTACGAACTTTCGGGCTGAGGCGAAGCTATACAGGCGTCGCAAGTTTCTAGATATTTTGGCAAGGCAATAAATTAAGTATTCAAAGGCAAGAGATGTCTGAGACGCCTTTTGGTGGACATTACGCACGTTTGCAAGAAACTTCCGATCCTGTGTTGTCGAGCTGGTTTGACGCGGGACGCAACGAAGCGGCTGAAAGCAAACAATTCGGCACGGTTGGCACGGCAACAGAGCAGGCTGGTTCGCTCCGCAATCAGTTGAGCAACCAGGAGATGTCTGCTGCATACAGGCAAGCCGCAAGCAGAAATACTGAAGCTCCTGGACTGCCGCAGCTGGACTTCACTTCCGACAGCAACAGCCTTTTAGCGCAAGGAACAGCAGCTTTCGATAAGGTCAGAAGCGCCGACAATCCCGACCAGCGCCTGAATGGCTCCTTTGCGGATGCTCGGAGTGAAACCAGAGAGACTCCCTTTCAACAAGTACACGGTATCCTCGATGCCGACAGCTCTTCTTCACGACTGCTCGGCGATCGCCTTCTGTCCAAATTCACGGCTCCGGACTGCATCATGGACATGAGCATGTCTCCGGATGGAACAGTAAGCGCCGCTCTTAAAGCTGGCGACGGTTATCGCCGCACAGTAGTCTGCCGCCCGGACGGCAAAACAAGTCAGAGAATCACCGGTCCTGGCGGAGAAGAGATCGTCCGCTTTACTTCTTCCGGACAGATAGTGACCGCCCTCGACGGTCAACGGCAGAACTTCGAACGTAGCGCTTGAAGAAAGACCCAAGCTCTGGCAAGCAACATGCACTAAAATCCCTGGTCTAATCAGCCTTGAGAAATTGCATGAGCGACACTATCAAGAAAATCAACCAGACGGAAGTGTCTTGCGAGCTGGGCGACATAACCAGGCAGCAAGTCGATGCCATAGTAAACGCTGCCAATTCGAGCCTCATGGGCGGCGGTGGTGTGGACGGCGCCATTCACCGGGCTGGCGGTCCGACAATTTTGCAAGACTGCAAGAAAATCCGTGAGACAAGAGGACAGTGCGCCCCGGGAGATGCAGTTATCACCCGTGCCGGGAATCTTCAAGCCAGATATGTCATTCACACTGTCGGACCGATATGGCATGGCGGGCAATCCAGAGAAGCCGAGACTCTGCACAGCGCTTACCGCACCAGCTTGAATCTGGCGGCAGAAGCCTGTTGCAACACTATTGCTTTCCCATCCATATCCACTGGTGCTTATGGCTACCCGGTGGAATTAGCAGCGCAAGTTGCTCTGTCTGCCGTGGCAGATTTCTGCAAGGACATCGACACACTCAAGCAAGTCCGCTTTGTTCTTTTCGACAGGACCACACTGGATGCTTACAAGTCAGCACTCTCGACAATAGAAGTGTAAAGACCGGCAATGTCCGCTTGCCTATTTAACCGGAATAACTTTCTGGACGCGCAAAACCTGGCAGCCGCCCTTGCGCGCCACAAAACCTTCAAGAGTCACTTTCTGGGCTACATAGGGCAGGAGCATTTCGTTGCATCCTTTGTATGGCTCTGGTGATTTTGCCGCCACATAGACATTGCCTGTCTTTTCTTCGACAATGCCCAGAGGCATACCGCCATGCCCGCAAGCAGTAGCACAAGCTTTGTGTTTCTCTCCGCGCCCGGGTCCCATCGTTTCAGACATGAAACACCAGATGTCTATTATTTCGCCTGTGACTTTGATGGGCTCCAGATTGTGAGGCTTGCGGTTTATCTTTCGCCCCATCATAGCCTCAAGCTGTTTCCACCTTGACTCATCCACCCTGCCGGACGAGCCGGGGATTTTGGTTGGCGTCTTGCCCGCAGGAGAGGCAGGCGGGTCGGCCGACAGGACTGCCTGTTGGAGCGCGAGAGAAAGCATTGCCGAAATCAAGCCGGAAGAACAAATGAGCTTTGAAGTCATGGGCCATAACCTGGAAAGGGAGGATGATAATAAATGATAAACTGCCGGTTGCCTGGCGACAGTCCTCAAGCAGACAATTGCACAGGCACCTTCTTCTGTCTTGTATTGCAGAATCCGGCAGGCTCTCTTCAAGGCAAAGGTGAAAAACGTCCTGCCATGCGCTTTAACCAGGCAACAGATAAACCTTTGCCCCGGGCGTACGCATTGCCCTCATATATATGGATTACTGCCGTACTCTGTGCCATGTTGCTTGCCTCGTGCCAGTTTGGGCAAAACGCCAGTGAGCTGAACAAGCTTGGACATAAGGCGCTCGTTCGAGGCGAGATGGACTCCGCCGAACAATTCTTCCGCCAGGCAGCAGAGAAAGGCAACGACGAAGAAAGCCTTGCCGAGGCTCTCGATGAGCTATTCATCCTCTACCGCCGGCAAGACAGACTGGCGGACCTGGAGCCTTTCTTGCGCGCACAAATTGAGCAAAGGAAAAGATCATTGGCACAGGAGGACCCGCAAGTCTTTGTCCTCCTGTCAAAACTGGCACAGTGCTATCTTTTCCAACGGGAGCTGGCAAAAGCCGAAGATAGCGGGCGCCAGGCTCTGTTGCTGGGGGAGCGCCTATTCGGCACTGACAGCGCGCGTCTTGCCAGCCCACTCAACACAATCATTGCCTCGGCTTGTGCCGGGGGCAGATGTGTAGATCTGGAGAGCCAGTGGCTCCAAATGCTTGCCATCAGGCGCAAGTCCTGCGGCAAGGACAATCCGGATACCGTCATGACAATGTGCCAGCTGGGCGAGCTTTACAGAAAGAAAGGACGCACTGGCGAAGCTGCAGCCATTTATATTGAGGCTTTGCGCATAAGGCGCGCTCAGCGCTCTCCTCTTGTCGGCGCCACGCTCTTAGCCCTCGGACAGCTGGCAGAAGATGAGGGAAATTATCGGCAGGCTGAGCTTTATTTGAAAGAAGCCGATGAACTGGAGCGAAAATGCTCAGAAACTCACGTTACATTGTTGCCAGCAGTCCTTAATGAACTGAAAAAATTGCAGGAGTGTCAGAGAAAATTGAAGCCAGTAAAGTCCCCAAAATTCGTTGAGATTCGTTAATAATAGTAATATCAGCTGGAATAGGTGGCTCAAACGGTTGCTCCGTGAGGGCCCAGGCAGGCAATTCTACAAGCACCAACGGACTTGACAATAAACCTTAATAACGTATAATGAAACGGAATTAATACTGAGTCACCCTAACGGGGGCATTTCTCTTGTTTGTTTCTTACCAGGTATCAACTCTGCCATAGCAATGGGAGGCTAGCTGAAAAATGAAAACCCGCGCCGAAGCCGGAGCGACACTGGCGCTCGTGGTGACATGTACTTTGATCATTGTAGTTATCGGCATTGCCTTCTTTTTCCTTAGCCGGATTGTAGGAGGCGAGCGTGAGTTGCAAGGCGCCGTCGACGCCGGCAACCTCAACCTGGCCAAGCAAGCTCTGGTCGGTCCCGGTGTTAACAGCACAGGAATCGGTAGCTTGAATGGCGGTGATCCTAACGAAGCACAGTTTCTCGGTTTAGCCGACACTTCTCACGGCAACGCCATTAATTTGAACAACGTAAATAGAGTTTTTGCTCAATCGATGCTGGTCGCAGCCAATGCCAAAGCCATGGATCTTGAAGGCACCAACTCGGGCAATACAGATACGCACGCACAGGCAGTGGAAAACACTGCTGACACAATCGCCAGCCAGCTGGCCACCAACCTGTCCAACCAGGGGGTTATGAGCAACCAGTTCTCCGGGGTTACTGCAAGCAACTCCATTCGCATGTTGAAAGCTGATCAAAATCAGACAGCTGCAGACGTTTCGCACGGCAGCCATACTGTAGCTTATACGGATCGCGGTGCTACTTCCAACGTCCGCTTTATCGACAATCAGTTCCCGACCAAAGTGGCTACCACCTGGACGACGACACGCGCCGCGCACGCGCAGGCCATCTCCGGGCTTGGCGGCTATTACATGAAGGGCTATCAGGACGGCATCCATTTCCTGGATCGCGACATACACTTCGTGCCGCTCAAGGACAGCTCCAATCCTGCCGACACTCAGCGCTTCCGGACAGCTCAGCCGCACTTGATTTCGCAGCAGACGTTCGCTGGCGACTCTTCACCGAGCACAGGCTCAAGTACTTTCGTCTGGACAAATCCTGTTCCCAACGCATTCCAGGACAGAGGCGATGCGCAGGAGCGCGTTTCGGCCACTATGGCTCAGCTTGCTTCGTCATCGGAGTCTCTCTCCATGCAGCCGGCTGATGGCTTCTATGCTGCCATTCCTAACGGTTTTGTCCGCATCAAGAACAATAACTGCACAAACGGCTCCGGCTCATCAGGCGGGAGCACGCAGGATATCTTCACTTTCTTGATGAACAATCCGCAAGTTGCCAGCACCGGAGCCCCCGGACCGCACTATCAAAAGGCAACGGATCCTTATCTGGGCAATATTATCGCTGCCAATAATGCCAGCACTCCGCCCAACCCCAGCGATTGCGGCGCCCTGAAACCGCCGGCCTCCACCGGTGATTGCGCCCAGATCAATGGCACCACAGGTATCATCGACAATAACAATTACACAAGCTCAGACCTGAGCGCAATATCCAGCGCTTATGGAATCGGCACGGGCAGTAGCGGTACACAAACTGGCTGCGCCAATGCTGTAGAGCTGGCCAACCTGGATCTTCTCACTCAAAGAGCCAGCGGAGCCGACGGTGTTCAAATCGGTGTATACAACAGCGGTGTGGCTTATTCTCCCCCCTCCCGTGGCTCTCTCGGAAACGGGCAATACCAGTTCACCCAGGCAGTCCCACTGTCTCAGGCTCTG
>JAHFBI010000025.1 GCA_023250095.1 Candidatus Melainabacteria bacterium | reverse complement strand
ACAGCCGTCGTCCACAACTACACGGACAAGCCGCAAGGCGTAGACCTGACGCTCAATGTCTCCGAGCAATTTCAAGTATTGCAAGGGCTGGCGCAAAAAATAATCGTGGAGCCGGATAAAGCCAAGCGGCTCTCCTGGCCCGTGAAGATAGTGCAGGCAGGAGTCGGCGTGGTGCGCTGCAAGGCTGTGGGCTCCACAGCTGGCGACGCCATGGAATTGAAGCTGCCGGTGCGTCCCCTTGGCGTGCCTGCCTTCGCCACAAAAAGCGGGATTATGACCGCCGAGGACCAGACTGTGAATCTGCCTCTGTCCTGGCCCGAAGGTGCCGCGTCCGGCTCAGTCAAGTTCGACCTTTATGTCTCGTCATCGGCGCTTGGGCCGCTTCTGGGTAATTTCAGCGCGCTCATCGATTACCCGTATGGATGTACAGAGCAAACGATGAGCAAGCTCATGCCATCAATTGTAGCCATGCGCATCCATCAGACTCTCGGCGTGCCGCTTGCGAAGAAGGACACGGACCGTTTCAAGGAAGTGTACAAACAATCGATGGCCAAGCTGGACGAATACCAGCATGAAGACGGCGGCTGGGGCTGGTGGGCCAATGACCAGAGCAACCCGTATCTAACTTCGTTGGTTCTGGAAGGCTACAGCTTGCTTAAAGACGCTGGCTATTATGTCGACCCGGAGCGCACCAAGAAAGGCACAGCCTGGCTGAAAAACAATTCGCACAAGCTCTTTGTCGCGCTCACCGAGCCGCTGCACAAGAAGGAGCCCTGGGTGGACGCCGAAGCCGTCATCGATATGTCGAAAGCATATTTTGTGCTGGGCATCTCAGGCGATAAAATCCCTGCTGACGTCAAGACGTGGGTGCTGGCGCACAGGCAGGAGCTGACGCCGGAGCCATTGTCCTATTTCACCATGGCTTTCAGCAAGGCAGGCGACAGCGAGGCTGCACGCGCCATGTACGACAGACTGATCGAACTTTCCAACCAGACAAACGGCGATCTCGGCAGCTTCATGGACTGGTCGCCTAATGCCGAGATGTACAAGAAGCTGCACTTCAAAGAAGAGCGCTACTACTATTATTCCTACCGCTACACCGATGTGGAAACAACGGCTTTGTCTCTCAAGGCGGTCCTGGCAATGGAGCCAGCCAACATCGAGCGCATCGAAGCCGTGAAGCGTTGGATTCTTCTGCAGCGCGGCAAGAACGGCTGGGAAAACACAAAGACGACGGCTCAGGTGTTCAGAGCATTCATGGAAGCCGAAATTATGGCTAAACAAGAAGGATCTGGCACCAATTTCCAGGCGCAGATAAGCGCCCCCGGACAAGAAGCTTCTCAATTGAGCTTCAGTCCGAAGAGCCTCTTCGATAAAGAAAAGGACATTTCCATTCCCGTGGGGCAGCATACAGGACAACTGACCTTGCATAAGACAGGTCCGGGGCGGCTCTATTACACGACAGTTATGACCTGGTACAAGTCCATCAAGCCTGGCGAGTTTGTGGCTGAGAAGTCCTCTCCGGAAGGCTTGAAACTTAGAAGAGAATTCTTCCGGCTTGTGCCCTCGGCTCCTGACAGCAACGGCAACGTGCACTTCTCGGCAGCACCTCTGACCGATCGCACGGTGAAAGCCGGCGAGACCATCCTCATGAAAGTCTATGTCGACTCGCCCACCAGCTTCCCTTACACAATTATGGAGGCGCCATTGCCCAGCGGTGCCGAAGTGGTGGAAAACGATCCGCGCGAAGATACACCCGAGCAAAGCGGGGACAACAGCACTACCGATCAAAGCCCGTACTTCTGGGGTAAGTGGTGGTGGACGCACCAGGACATTCTCGATGACCACATGGCCTTTTTCGTCACCGACTTCCCTTATGGCAAGGAAGAGTTCCATACAATGATCCGCATGGAGTTGCCCGGCAAGTTCCAGATGAATCCGATATCGTTGGAAGGCATGTACACCAAAGGCGTGCGCGCCTACTCCGGCGCAGACCAGATTACGGTGACAGACAAATGAACATAAGGACAACAGGAAACGCGGACATTGTGTGCCAGGCGGCAGGCCGCAAAACGATGGGCATCGACGCCAGAGGATCAGGGGCAATGAATAACCGAGCAACGACGCGCATCAAGGCAGCTCTTCAGAAAAACCTTTACTGGTTGCTGTGGCTCTTGCCTCTGGCCCTGGCCACTGTATGCTGGGCAACATACCCCTTCTCCGAGGAAATCGGCAAGAAGACACTCTGCCTGTCGGGGCTCAGCGCCATTCAGAAGTCGAACATCCAGCTGGCCTCCAGAGCAGTCAACGGTGTCGTTTTGCGCCCGGGGGATGAGTTCTCCTTTAATGGCATTGTGGGACCTCGGACCACTGCTCGCGGCTATCGCCCGGCGCCCTCTTATCTCGGGCCGGAGAATCCAGCCACTGTCGGCGGTGGCATTTGCCTTTTCTCCTCGGCGCTTTATCAAGTAGCCCTCGAATCAGGTCTCAAGGTCAAAGAGCGCTTCGCCCACCTGCGGACGATCAAGACCATCCCGCCCGGGCTCGACGCGACAGTCTGGTACGGGCAGTCCGACCTGAAATTCAAAAACACGCTCGATGTACCTGTCCAGCTGGCGGCTGCCTGGAGCAGCCAGAGCCTCACCGTCACGGTTCTGGGCCGGCAGGCGCGCGCCCACTCAGAGCCTGTGGAGCTTAAACGCCTCATCACCCGCGCCAATTCGCAAGAAATGGTTGTCGAGCTATTCACCAGGAAAGGGCGTGCCCAGACTCTCGTTTCGCGGGACCTGTATGCAATCTCGCGCTGACATGTCAGAGTCGCTGTGAGAAAAGATGGAACATTCTTAAGCGATTCTGAATTTGTAAAGAGTTGTCAAGAAGCCATGTTATTCTCCAGACTACCGTAACCCGAACACATCTCTTTCGACCGGCTGCTGACACACTAGCCCACGGCTCGGGCGCTGGCGACGCCGTTTGTTGAGAACATTTTCCGATGACTGGCACACCGTATCTTTAGTAGAAGCCCATGCGAAAGTGGCAAGGAGGACCGATGAATCATCTGCTCAACGATTTCGTCAACGACGAGCTTGGTCAAGGTATCACCGAATATGGTGCAATTCTGGCTTTCGTCGCGCTGCTTGTGGCGGTAGTCTTCAGCTTCGCCCAGGGCAGCCTGACCTCGGCTATCTCGCAGGCATTCAGCAACGTCGTCAACCAGCTCAACAAACTGAACTCTTATACCAGCACATAATCGCTGGGCAGACGAAGAGCGACCTGAGCCGCCAAACAGCGCTGATTCGGGAGGAAGCAGTCAAAGGTCCGGTCGCAAATCCTGCCTCCATACTCCTGCTGCCAGGTCCCGGCAGAAAGCCATATTGCCGGGGCTGGCAGGAGCAATGGGGCCAAAGTTACATAACAATCAGAGGCTAGGAAGGTTATGACCACACATTATCTGTGCTCCAATCCAGGCTGCAACTGTCCCAATCAACCAAATACCGACTTTTGCTGCAGAGCCTGCGCTCTGATGGAAGAAACGATCAGACCGATGGGTCCGTGCGAATGCGGGCATGCGCACTGTCGGTCCCACATGGATGCCTCAGATCCAAATGGCGAAACAAGTGCCGCAGCTCTGCCGTTGCTCTATAGTTCTTTGCCTGACGCCGCAGATCCTCCCCGGGAAAACACGCCACCATCATCCACGTTCCACTCCAGAACCTCGACAGAAGACGCCGAGGCACCACATCTCGATTATCCAGTGGGCTCACCGCGCACAGGCTGGCAATCACAGGGCAACGCTGCTGACTGTCCAGACAGCCTACAGTCCTCACATCTTCTCTGCAGAGTCTCTCACACAAGTAACCCGCTTCCCGAACCGGTAAACTGCCTGCTCAGCGCAGTAAGCTCGGCTGGCGGGAATAGCGCGCCAGACACTTGCGCCTCCGGAGCCAAAACGAGCTGGGACGCTTTGTCCAGAATACGCCAGGCGAGCCATCCTGTGTGCCAGGTCGAAAACATCATTGCCTGCCCCATCGAAGACAGGAGCTAAGCCAGCGCCCGGAGCTATGAAACAGCATCCACTCGTTCCCCGCCGCCGCGCTGAAGCGGCAGCTTGACGGTAAAGGTTGCACCCTGACCCTCGACGCTTCCGCAGTCAATAGAGCCCTGATGCATCTCGGTAAGCTGCCTGCAAATATACAAACCGAGCCCTGTGCCAGGTTCGTATCTTTTCCCGGCAGGGGCTTTAAAGAAGCGATGAAAGATTTTCTTTTGATCCTCGGCGCAGATTCCAGGTCCACTGTCCTTTATTTCCAGCAGGGCATAAGGCTCCTCCATCGATAGTGTCACTTCGATGCGTCCGCCGCCGGGAGTAAACTTGAGGGCATTGCCCAGAAGATTGTGCACTACTCTCCTTATGGCAAGCTTGTCAATCTGGGCAAGGAGAGTTTCTGGAAGCCTGGACACCAGAGTGATATTTTTAGCCTCGGCCAGCGGGGAAAGTTCACTGACTGCACAAGAGACAATTGCGCAGAGATTTTCTCTAGCAAAAGCCAGATAGTCCTGTGTCTGGTCCAGGCGATAGACCAAAAGCAGATCATTCAACTGGCTCAATAACTGATTGTTGCTCTTGCCCAGCCGTTCAAGCAAATCACGTTGCTTGTCCGTCAACTCACCCATATGCCCGGAAAGAAACAGCTCGAGGATCCGGCTTGCCCCAATGAGCGGATTCTTCACATCATGCGTGAGCGTGGCAACGAAATCCTCGCGTTGCTCAAGGCGCGCCAGGCGTCGCATATTTTCTTCGGATTCTTTCTGTTTCGTCAGGTCGCGTACGAAAGCGGCAAAACCTGGCTCTCCCAATCTGGAAATTTCAGCAAGCCAGAACTCAGCCGGGAAAGTCTCGCCCGACGAGCGCATGGCATAGCACTCCCGGCGCTGCCCTGCGCGCAAGAGTTCTCCACTCAAGAGATCGGTAGCCCGGCCATCTATATTCCCATTAGACTCTGCCGGCAAAATGACATCATCGACATGGGCTCCAAGAACACAGTCGCGCGGATGCCCGAAAGTGCGTTCGGCGGCAGGATTGAAGTCAACGATCTTGCCCGAGAGATCTAGAACAATTATTGGATCAGGTGCTGTTTCCATGATCGCGGCCCTGGCAAATTCGCTTTCCGAAAGAGAAATCTGGACCGTCCGGCGCGCCACCATTTCTCCAATCAAGCGGGCTGCCGTGAGCAAATGTTTCTTGGCCAGCTCCATAATTATTGGCGGTCGGGCTTTGTACTGAGCGGAAGCCTCTTGAAGCACCCGGACAGGAAGCTGGAGCGCGGCAGCCAGATCGGCGAGCCTGTCTTCTTCGGCAGGCGGAGTGCCATAGCTGATGATAATGGCGCCTATTGTTTTATCGGCGCCGATAATCGGACTGACAACACCGCGGATGCCACAGACAGTTTCTATGTCAGCAGCTGCGCCAGCTTTCATTGCCAGCCGGCATGACTGCCAGCAATAGTCATGACAGATCCATTTCCCACAAGCCATCGCCTCTTTGTTGCCGCCGTTACACAAATTGCGCGAAGCGGAGTTTATAGTGCGACACCAGCTCGACTCGAACTGGGAAATGGCATAGTCGCCGTTGCGCTCATATACCACAGCCGAACTTTCTGTCAAATCAAGAAAAGTGCTGACAATCTCGGAAAGAGTGACAACGCCCAGAGAATCCAGAATACGGCGCTCACAATTGAGCTCACTGAGATCGCCATATGGCTGTTGGCGGACACCAGTCTCAATCTGCTTGCTTTCCAGAAGCCATTTGAACTGCCGCAGAGAATCATCTTCGCTGTCGGTGGAACCGACTCTTTCTCCTGAATACTGCCTTGCCATATGATCTCCAGGTTCCCTGCAAACAATTCTCTGCAATTGCCCATACGCGCCAGCTGACTGCCCGGCGCTCACAGGCAAGAGATGCTCCACCTCCGGGCAAGCCCATCTGCAAACTTACCTGAACCTCACAGAACCAAGAGCCAGCAGGAGCCCATAAGTTACACTCATAATCGCCCATGACCGGCGGGTGCAACATCCCTCAGGCGGGGGATATAAGAGGCCAAAAGCGGGTAACTGTGAACTGTTTGCAGCCTTTAAGTCACAGGGCGGGCGCTTAAATGTCCTAAATTGTCAACATCAGAATCATCCAATTTATTCCGCCAGCGCAAGCCAACCACCGCGCCAGGGCATCGGAATCTAATCACTGGAGGCCTGCGCTGGCTTGGGTCCGGTCTTCTTGAGGATCAAATAGAAAACAACGCTTGCGACAACAACAAAAGCAATACCGTATGCCAGCATCGTCGCCTTCGTTTGAATGGTCGTAGTGTTGCCTGCTTCAATCAAGCCGCCGGTCATGACGCCGGATGCCACCATAAAGGCAGGCATGAGAAGGAGGTTCTCGTAACCGCTGGCTTCCCCGCGTTGCAGAGCAGGACCGAGTGCCGAGAGCAGGACACCGGCAACCGTGGACGAGACAAGCAAGCTGCATGTTGGCTCCGCATGCAAAAGGTAGTTGGCGCCCACGGGCACAAGCGCACCTGCTCCGAGAAACACGGCAGCAAGTATCCGCCTGTCCTTTATCTCACGCAGGAGCATGGTGAGGATGATCATGCCGACAAAACCTGCATAAAGAGCCGCGCCCGTATATGCATGTGTAATATTTATGCCGGTGACATTCGAGTTGTAGGTAAGTATGAACGCCTGCAAGAGGGCGCGAACAGCGAAGAAAAGTCCGGGCAGCTGAGCCATGAGCGTGCGTGGCGCAATGAGAGCGGTCGGAGCCAGCGCCACGAGCCCGAATGTTCCGAAAAATCTAGTCGCCACCAGAAGCAGCATGCCAGCGATTATGAGCAGCTTCATACCGGTGGCACCGCTTCCGGTGTTGCGTGCCTCGGCATCTATGTTAAAGAACAAGTAAGTGACAAACATGCCGGCCCCGACAAGGAGAGCCAGTCCCGTCATATTGACAGCAAGCAGGAGCTTGGTGAGAACGATGAGCACGCCGAGCCCGCCGGTTGCAGCAAGCACCACGCGCTTCACGAAGAGCTTGTCGTTGCCGACAAAAGGAGCCTGCACGACTCTCAAGATTTGAGCCACAGATATGATTCCCAGAAGAGCGCCTTCCTGAGTGGCAAGCACTGCCTCGGGACTAGCCAAACGTATCCACATGACACCGACAAGCCAAAATAGAGATGGCAGAACATCATCGAGAGTGGACTCCGAAGGGAGGCAGAGATTATCGGCAATCTTCCAGGAAAGCAAACCCATAAGCACGGCCGCCACAGGAGTGGCGATAGCATCGACGGACGTATTGATGGTCATAAGCACGCAGCCGGCAAGCAAGAGAATCCCTCGCAGGTGTGCAGGCAAATTGATGCGCGACAGAAGAAAGGAAACGACGGAAGCAACAGCAAAACCGGGAACCATCGCCGAGACATCTGCGCCGCACCCGGCGGCGATACCGAATAAGGCGGCAAAAGGCAGTGCTACGAGAGCGAATGCGCCAAGCCCCGGCACAATGCGATCGAAGCCAATCTGCTTGAGCACGCCTTCTGTCGCAAAAGGCACGATGAATGCCACAAGACAGCTTACAGCGAAGAGAATAAGAATACCCGTTGACAGACTGACCATAATTGCCTCGCCCGATACGTGTTAGACTACAGACAATGTAGCACAAGTCGTTGCCCGGAATTGGCGATATAGGCTAATTGTAGGTAAAGGGCATGTTAGATAAATGAGATCCTTTCAAGTCCTTCTTCTTCTGGGAATCTTCCTCATTTCCGCTTTTGCAATCTTTTCAACGCAAGCCGGCGAAGACCCCAGAGACGAAGCCCGAAAGTTCCTCAGCAAGATACAATCAGGCGACTTTGACAGCGCCTTAAGAGAATTCGGAGACAACACTTGCCACTGCGCTCCCAGAGGTGGCTATATTGCTTATCTACAGTATGAAGCTGCACAGGAGCCGAATCTGGCATTTCTCAAGGGGCAGTCCTTTAAGTTTGGTCCCATGCGTGTCAAGCGACTGCCTTACAACAAGGAGAAATACATCCTGCCCTGGGACAAGCCGGAAGACGTAGCGGTCTACGTACCTCTTGAGTTTGACGATCCAGCGCGCAGCCCTTACTTCCTGCCGCTGGATATGGCCTATGGCTACAATATGCCAGAATCCGAATTTAACAAATTCCTTCTCAATCCCGAGCCTGACTGGTGGAAGGGTTTCAGCCTGAGGCTGAGATCTTCCCTCCTGCCAGGGGTGATCAAGCCTGCCGATACAAGAAAACCGGAATCGGAGGCGGATATCATCTCTACAAGAAACATCCTGCCCGCTGAGCTTACACGATACTTGCACCCGGCCGACGCAGCCGCTGTCACATCTTCCCTCGGGCAGACAATCCCGGCTGCCGCCGCTGGCTCGAAACTGCCGCGCCTGAAATCCATACTGATTGGACTGAAAATTGTCCGGCGCGGGACTATCAGCCGCTGGGCAGTCAAAAAGCTGGCCATCGACGAACCTGCCTTGCTAGTCGACGGCAAAGAGATCCAGCTGTCCAGACAGGCTCCGCCGCCTGACATTACATCCGACAAACCGCCGCCCTGAAGTACTTGGACTGGCATCAACCTTGCCCCTTATGCCAGGACGGCAGGCAGGGTGCATGAAGCACCGGCGGCGGTACCACTTGCCTGCCGGCCGCTGCGATCAAAAAGTCGCTCAGCAGGGAAGTATGCCCATTCTTGTCGTGGCGCCAGAACATCTCAGACATATTCGGATGTCTCAAAACTGAACCTGTGAAATCCTTAAATCCAGCCTGACCGTGCTATATTATGGTCAACGGCCTGTTCAAGTCCTGTCCGAGGGCTTCAAGGTCAACAAAATGCCTGAGGAAAAGTCAGCCGGGGGGAAGACATAATGCTTGTAATGGATAAGAAGGCCAGAGAAGAGGCCATGATGCAGAAGATCCAGTCGGGTCAAAAGCTGGAGTCTCTCGACGAGGTCACCGAGGAATACAAGGACAACCTGCTCAAGCTGATGATTGCCCAGGCAGACTCGGAGTTGGCCGGGGCTTACGGCTATGTGCCCTGGATTGAAGGGGCGCCGACCATGGCTGAGAAGCTCGCCATGGCCACCATTGTCAAGGACGAGATGCGCCATGCCCGGGCCATGTATGAACTTCTCGATCGGCTCGGGGTGGACACTGACAAGCTCATTAATGAAGACAAGATGAAAAACCGCATGAAAGTCTTCTACGAGCCAATCCGGACATGGTCCGACCTGGTTATGTTCAATTTCCTCATGGACCGAGCTGCCGGACATCAGTTGCGTGATGCTGCCGAGTGTAGCTGGGGACCCTGGTCTCGCTCCATGGTCCAGATCGAAAAGGAAGAATGGATGCACGTGGCCCACGGCGAGCACTGGGTAAAAAAGCTCAGCGCCAGTGAGACAACCAGACCGGACGTTCAAAAGTCCCTCGATTTCTGGTTCCCGAAAGTCAATAAAATCTTCGGCAAGCCGCATACGGACACTAACAAGACCTTCCAGAAGCTCAAACTCAAGCAGCGCGACAACCATGAGGTGAGGCTGTCCTGGTACAAGGAGATCCTGCCTCTTCTCGAGGGCTATGGACTGACAGTTCCAGCAGTTGAAACCGTCGAATAGCCGACATACCGACAATTTATTGAATTAGAAGCTTGAAGCTTTTGGAATCAGGGCTGAAAACCGGTTTCTGAGAGGTTATGATCCTCTACTATCGCTGAATAGACAGCCCGGAGCTCCCAGGTATCCAACGCCTGGGGGAACTGAGCCAGCGACAGGCAGCCAGTCCCCCTCCCTTCTGTGCCTTCTGAAATCAGCCAGTGCCACTAATCTCAGACACTTTCATGTGGAACCAGCAGTTCGAGTGCCTGCCGCGCCGTGAGCTAGAAGCGCTGCAGTTGCAGCGCCTCAAGAAAACCGTGGAGCTTGTCAGCCGTCAGGTTCCCTTCTATCAGGAGCGCCTGACGGAAGCCGGCGTCAGCGCCGAATCGCTCGAGAGCCTCAAGGATGTTGAGCGCCTGCCCTTTACCGCCAAGTCCAATTTGCGTGACTATTATCCTTTCGGTTTCTGCGCCGTGGACGTCTCAGATATAAGGCGCATCCACGCTTCCTCCGGGACACGCGGCAAGCCGACAATAGCGGCTTACACCAAGGGAGATCTTGCCACCTGGTCGGACATATCGGCGCGTTGTCTGGCAACAGCCGGTGCCAGACCCGGCGACGTCCTGCACAACAGCTACGGCTACGGCCTTTTCACTGGCGGTCTGGGCATCCATCAGGGCGCCGAGACACTTGGTGCAACAGTGATTCCCGCCTCGGGCGGCAGGACACAGCAGCAAGTAATGCTGCTCAAAGATTTCCGGGCGCGCATCTTGTGCTGTACCCCGTCCTACGCCCTCAACCTGGCGCTCTGCCTCGATGACATGAAGCTTTCGCCAGGCGATCTCAAGTTGGAAATTGGTATTTTCGGCGCTGAGCCCTGGTCTCAGGAATGCCGCCGCCAGCTGGAAGAGCGGCTGAACATCCAGGCACTGGATATCTATGGACTGAGCGAAGTGATGGGACCGGGTGTGGCTGTGGAGTGTCTGACGACAAAATCCGGTCTGCATATCTGGGAAGATCATTTCCTGCCGGAAATCATTCACCCCGAAACGCTCGCACCTCTGCCGGATGGTGAAGAAGGCGAGCTGGTCCTCACGACGCTCACAAAAGAAGGGCTGCCGCTTTTGCGTTACCGCACCGGTGATATCTGCTCCCTCATAGCCGAGCCCTGTGCCTGCGGGCGCACAGCCAGGCGAATGAGCCGGGTGCGCGGACGCTTGGACGACATGCTCATCATACGCGGAGTCAATGTCTATCCTTCAGAAATTGAGACTGTTCTTTTCTCCGCTGCTGCCCTTGCCCCGCAATATCAGATAGTCATACACAGAGAGCGCGCTCTCGATGTTCTGACGGTGCGTGCCGAATTCGCTCAAAGCACAGCTCAAACCTGGCACCGGCACGGCAGCGACGAGCACGACGAGCGCCGAAAGCTGACTGACACTATCACAACCAGGCTGAAAAATCAGCTTGGATTGACCGCCCTGGTCGAGCTTTTGCCATCTGGAACCATTGCCCTCAGCGAAGGTAAAGCCGTGCGAGTCTTGGACTTGCGCTTACAGCAAGACAGCTAATCGACGCAAGAGCAAGAGAGGGTGGAACGCAAGACAAGCGCGGAAGGGAACGATACGACAGAAAGGGAAGAAAGGACTTGAAGCAAAGAGCATGAAGCCAGGACTTGAAGCAGGACAGACGGCACAACTTGAGCTCACGACAACTGCGGAGATGCGCGCTCAATTCGGTGGCGTAACAGTCCACGATCTTTTTTCCACCTCGGCTCTGGTGCACCACATGGAGTGGGCGGCGCGCAAGACGATTCTGCCCTATCTCGAGCCGCACGAAGAAGGGATGGGCTCCCATGTAGAGGTTTTTCACCTGTCATTTACTCCTTGCGGCTGGAATGTATTGATTAGAGCCACGGTGACCGAAGTCCGCGACAGAAAGATCGTGTGTGAAGTGGAAGCTTTCAATGCCCGGGGCAAAATCGCGCGCGGCAAAGTTACCCAGTCCATCGTCGAAAGGGGATGGCTCGAAGAGAAACTGAGCCAGATGAAAGTGCTTGAGGGAATCGCGCCCGGGCAAAAGATAACCTGTAAATCCTAGACAGTCCGACGCACAACAAGGAAGAACAACAACATGGTCAAACTTGTCGCTCTCTATAAAAAGCCGGAGAATCCTGCTGAATTCGATAAGCGTTATTTCGAAGGACACATTCCCATTGCCGACAAGATGCCAGGGCTCAGAGGCATGAAGATATCCAGGATGGTCGGCTCGCCCTCCGGCGATTGCCAATATTATCTTATGGCCGAGCTTTACTTCGACGACATGGATGCCCTGAAAGCAGCCATGTCGTCTCCGGAGGGCAAAGCCGCAGGCAAGGACATTATGAGCTTTGCCAGAGACATCGTCACGATGATGTTCGCCGAAGAGCAAGAGAAAGTTCCTGCTGCAGCCTGTTAGACAACACCAAGCGAGGCCACATACTTTGATGCCGCAACTAGAAAAAAGCCTTACTGGCGCTCCAGCCGAGGAATTCAACTTCCAACGCATCCTTTACAGCAAGAAGAGTTACACTGCCACAATCACCATCAACAGGCCTGAAGTCCTGAACTGTTTTGATCTCCTTACCCTCAAGGAGATGGCTCAGGCGATACAGGACTCCAGTTGCGACGATGCAGTAGCAGTCGTGATTTTTACAGGCTCGGGCGAGAAGGCCTTTTGCACCGGAGCGGACCTGAAAGAACAGGAAGAGCACATCCTCAACAAGCCCAATCAATACTATAAATGGATGTATGCTTTCATCGAGATGCACGACCGCCTGCGGAACATCGGCAAACCGACCATCGCCAGGCTCAACGGCATGACTGTAGGTGGCGGCAACGAGCTAAATATGGCTTGCGATCTGGCTGTCGCCGCCGATCATGTAGTGATCCGTCAGGTAGGAGCCTCACGCGGCTCGGTGGCCGCCGGAGGTGCCACGCAGTGGATGCCGCTCATCATTGGTGACCGTCGCGCCCGGGAAATGCTCATGCTCTGCGAGCCCATTGACGCTTACACCGCGCTCGAGTGGGGGCTGGTCAATCAGGTTGTACCGTTTTCCATGCTGGATTCTGCAGTTGAGGAGCTTGCCGTCAAACTTTATAACAAGCTGCCGGAGTGCACTCGTTATACCAAGCAGCAACTGAATTTCTGGCGCGACCTCTCCTGGGCAATGACAATCGGGCACGCCCGCGACTGGCTGACTTTGCATGCAGGCTCCATGGAGACAGCCGAAGGCTTGAGATCCTTCCGGCGCAAGTCGGAGATCGACTATGCCGCCCTGCACTGCAAGCAAGCCGGTTCGGCGACAGCTTTTGCCGGGCATGTCGATGAGAAAGCCTGCACCGACTGTGGTGCCAAAATGGCAAGCAACTTCACTTTCTGCGGCGAGTGCGGGAAAAGATTTTCCGCCTGACTATCCAAGGACCGACAACTAAAGAGGAGAAGACAATGATGACGCTCACGTTCAAGAATGTTCTGACTGCAACCGAGGGGCAAATCGGGGTAGTCACCTTGAATCGACCCTCCGTGCTTAACGCATTGAGCCACGAGCTGATGGAAGAGCTGGTCGCCGCCCTCGAAGCCTTCGATGCCGACGACAACATCCGGGTCATCATTCTCACTGGAAGCGAGCGAGCCTTTGCCGCAGGCGCAGACATCAAAGAAATGTCCGATGAGACATCGGTGAGCATCATGCTCAAAGATCGCTTCGCCACATGGGACAAGGTTAAGAACATCAAGAAGCCGATCATCGCTGCGGTAAGCGGCTTTGCTCTGGGCGGTGGCTGCGAACTGGCTATGACCTGCGACATCATTATCGCCTCCGAGTCGGCCCAGTTCGGGCAACCGGAAATCAATATCGGCGTCATCCCCGGCGCCGGCGGCACGCAGCGTCTGACGAGAGCGCTCGGCAAATACAAAGCCATGGAAATGATCCTGAGCGGTCGCCCGATGACAGCCTCCGAAGCTTGCGACAGGGGGCTCGTCAACAAAGTCGTGCCAGTCGAGCTTTACCTCGACGAAGCCAGGGCTCTCGCCAGAGAAATCGCCAGCAAGCCGCCACTGGCAGTGCGCATGGCTAAAGAAGCGGTATTGAAGACGTACGACGTGCCCATCTCCGAAGGGCTGCAATTCGAGCGCAAAAATTTCTACGCCCTCTTCTCGTCGCAAGACCAGAAAGAAGGCATGAAAGCATTTCTTGAAAAGCGCCCCGCCAGCTTCGTCGGACGCTAGCGCGGATTTGCCGTTAACGGTGGCGCAAGCCGCAACAGGCAGCGCATCAACAAGAACCTGTCTTTATCGCATTGCTCAGACTGGGGAGAACAACCAACCATGATCGAGGAAAATATTCTGCTTGTGGAGAAAAAGGACGGCGTGTCCATCATTTCACTCAATCGTCCCGACAAGCTCAACGCTTTCTCTGATGAGCTGAGCTTTAAATTGCAGGATGTTCTGAAAGAAGCGGAAAAGGACAAAACCGTCAGGGCGATCGTTTTGACAGGGTCGGGGCGCGGTTTCTGCTCGGGGCAGGACCTGGCCAACCGCAGCTTCTCCGACAATAGCAAGGAACGTCCGTCGCTGGGCGATTCCATCCGCCGCCGTTACAACCCGATTATTCTGCGTCTGCGCCGCATGGAAAAACCAATCGTGGCGGCAGTCAATGGTGTCGCCGCCGGTGCAGGCGCCAGCCTGGCTTTCGCCTGCGATTTCCGTATCGTCTCCGAAGGGGCAGTCTTCGTCCAGTCCTTCACTAAAGTCGGTCTGGTTCCCGACTCAGGTTCCACCTTCTTCTTGCCAAGGCTCATCGGACTCACCAAAGCCTTCGAGCTCATGATCACTGCCGACAAGCTCGATGCCAGACAGGCGCTCGAGCTTGGACTTGTGAATAAAGTGGTCGCCCCGGAAAATGTCATGAAAGAAGCCCTGGAGCTTGCCGCCAAACTGGCCAAAGGTCCGACCATGGCTTTCGGTCTCACGAAGCGCGCAGTCAACAAAGCCATCTTCCAGGATCTCGAAGAGCTTCTCGAATATGAGGCTCAGCTGCAAGAAATTGCAGGACGCTCCGACGACTTCCAGGAAGGCGTAAAAGCTTTCCTCGAAAAGCGTCAACCCGCATATTGCGGCAGGTAGCTCCTGGCATAGCCGTCGCGGGAACGGGAACATTCAGAAACATCGAGAATGTCCGGAGCGTGGTGCCTTCCTGTTCGATTGGTCGGCAAAGCGCAAGCATGTGTTGCACCAAATCGACGGTGCCGATAGTTGCTGATTCGGACACGCGAAGCAGCAAGCAACTTTCCTTCAGGAGTGCAACGTGGGACTAGACAGAAAATATATGGCTATTCCAGATAGCAGCAAAGTTTTTGAACTGGTAACAATCAGTCCGGATCACGGTGAGGCTTTGGAGTTTCTCGGGACTTATTACTCGGGTGAAGCACTGGCAAACGCCTGCGCCAACAAGGTTGATGGAGTGTTTTATAAAGAGGCTCAGAAGCTAAAGCAATTGCATCCCGGTATTGAACAACGAACCTGCAGCTTGGACCGCTGGTGGGACATGTTGCACTTCCTTCTATCTGAGGATCGCAGGAAGGCTGGTTGCCCAGACAGCAACGATTTCGGAACGATCGCCACCAGGGGTGAAAGAGACATCCACAGGTTTGCCGTTTCAACCCAGGGCGTGCCGATACGGCATGTATCTGCTTCGATGACTGCAACTATAGCTCCATGGCTGGACAAAATAGAAAATCAGGACTTGCAGCTCCACTACAATCCGGACCTCATGAGAGAGATTGGGGTTTATAAGTTTTATGACACTGAGGATGAGTTTGCCTGGATTTGCAAGTATTTTGCATCTCTGAAAAACTTTTACAAGAGTGTTGCAGAGCATAATGAAGGAGTGTTGGTTATTACTGACTGAGAAAGGGACTGCATTCTCAAAGCTCGATAGTTGTAAGCTTGAGAGCTTTTGATTTCTCTTGCCGGCAATCCAATCACTATTTTGAACTTCGCAACAAGCCTTACGACAGATCAACGGTTTTCAGCCACGAGCCTACATGCCGGCAGACTCTTTTGGATAGGCTTGTCGCTTACTCCGTGGGCACGGCGGCGAAGTCGCCCTGGCTGGAGACAGACGTCTATCCTGCGTGAGGGACCAGGCGGCAAGAAGATGCGCCTTTCATGGGCATAAGGAAAGAGGGGCACCTCCGGGTGTCACCCGGATACTGCACTTTGCAGACAGATGACATCATGGACGCAGCCGCTGCCGTCAATATTCGATATCTTTACCCGTTTCCCTCGGCGCTGGAGGCGGTCGCTGACAAGCCGCGCCTTTTGCTCGCCACAAGCGGCGGATCGCAGCTACACCCTTTCTTTTTCCAGGGACAGATGCGATATCCAAGGCGCACAGCCGACCTGCTGCTTGCTTGCTCTCTTGTCAGCCGCACGCGCTTTTACCATCCAGGTGAACTGCGAGAGCGGCTTCTGGCTTCAGCAGATCCGGTGGTGACTAGCGGAGGGGAACGCTTGCGCTTCGAAGCTTTTTCAGTGTGCTGCGGAGTGTATTGCCGGCTCGACCTGAAGCCTGAAGCCCTCGATGGCGAGTGGACCGGTCGTGGCACCACAAACGTCGATTTCAATCCACCGATGCGTGCAGCGCTTGCCGGAGTACTCGGCTCGGAAGACGTGAGGCTCAATGTCGGCGCAGACAGAGTCGAGCTAGAGCGCACGAGCGGCTCAACCGTGGAGAAGAAGGTCAAACTGCCGGTGCGCTGGCTAAAAGGATTCGTTGAGGTACAGTCCTACCAGTGCCGCATGAAGCCGGCGCTTGAGGTGCCGGCTTCGGAATTGCGGCAGCTGCTGCGCACGGTCCCCGAGCACCAGACCTGGCAGAAGGGTGCGGTATCGTATATAGTACCAGCCGGTAAAGGTGTGCGCCTCAGCCAGCGTGAAGGTCCAAAAGCGGTAGCTGTAGGTGCGCCCGGACGGCTCAAGATTCTGGAAAACATTCTGCGCCATGCCAAAATCGTCCGCATCTATAGCGGTGACGACGGCGTGTCAGACTGGGAGCTGATCTGTGATGAATGCTCATTCCATATCCTGCTCAGCCCTGAAGCCGCGCGCGGATTTTCGGGCGAAGGGCAGGCTCTGGCGACTCTCGCCCGAGATAGCGGTGAAGATCTCTTAGCCCGGATAAAAGCACAATTGCAGTGGCAGGCCAAAATAGATCCTCAATCTCTTGCCGCTCACGTAAATGCCGGCGCCGACGCCGTCATGGCTAGCCTGGCAATGCTGGGATCGAGAGGACTGGTCGGCTTCGATCTCTCCGAAAATAGCTACTTCCACCGTGAACTGCCCTTTGCCATGGATCTAGTTGAAGAACTCCAGCCGCGTTTGCGGAAGGCGCGCGCTCTGGTGGAAGAAAAGTGTGTGCGCATTGTCTCGAGACGGGCAGACAACATCGATGCTTACGTTCAGGGAGACGGCGCTGAGCACCGCGTCATGCTGGCTGAATCCGATGCTCGTTGCACCTGCCCCTGGTATGCCAAACACCCGGGCGAACGCGGACCCTGCAGCCACATTCTAGCAGTAGAAATTCTAGCCAATGGAGAAGAGTAATGACACCGGAAGATCTCGAGGCGGTGCTGGCGCGAAGAGATGGGGCTGCCCTGGTGCAATTTTTTGCCGGTGCATCCGAAGCAGACAGAAAGGTTGTAGCAACCTTTGCTCTGGAATGGTACGAGGTCGCAGCAGCCTATGCCCTTTCGGACTCGCCCGCTTTCAAGTCCTTCGTTGTACTGGGCGCGGGCGTGGGAGTGCCCAAGAACATTTTGAAAGCACGAGAAATAATCGCCGAAGTCGAAAAAGGCAAGCGGAAAGCGGCTTTACCGGCCAGGCAGAAAGGAAGTCTTCCGCTTGCCCAGCTGGCAGTGATTGCTGCCTGCCCGCTGAGCGACGCTCGCAGGGTCGGTCTGCCCGAGCCATCCCTGTCATTTGCCGCAATGGCAGACCGGCGCCCACGCTGGCTGGATCGGTGGCTGGACCATGCCTGCGAAGTACAACCGGTTGGCACCTGGGAGTCAGTCAGACAGATGGAGCGCGAAGGGCTGTCCACTGCCTGCCGGGGAGTCAGTTACTGGCGCGCCATGGCGCTGACTCTCGGGCAGAAAGAAGTGGCCGAGCTTCTGGTTTACCTTAAGGCAGACAGCGAGATTTTCGATAGCCTCCTCTGGAGCATGCTGGAAAACACCGAAGCCGTGCAAACTCTCTGCGACCCGAGCTCGATCGCCGAGCAACTGCGCAGCAGGCGCGTATTATCCGGCGATTTCGATTGGAAGAGCTGGCCGCTTAGAAGCGAGCAGTGGCGTCGCGCATCTTACATCTGGCGCGTGGCGCTGTCCGAATTGAGCCAGGAAAACGAGAAAGCGCGCCAGAAGCTCGCTGAGCTCACTTTCACCTGGATAGCTCGCCTTTCCGGAGACAAGGATTCACGGCCCACCATCGGCACCGCCGCCGATACCAGCCCGGTTGGCTGGTTTCAGATACTACACGATGAGCTTGGATTGAGCAGGCAAGAAAGCGAAGCTCTGGTGAAAAATTACACCGGGCTTCTCTCCTCAAAAGACGCCAGCACACTGGTATGGAGCCTCAAGCATCTAAGCAAGCAGAACTCACTGGCTGCCCTGCCGCTCAACGACATCCTGGGATGCCTGCCTAATGTCTTTGCCCACAAACGAAAGGAGCCGTCCTTGTCGGCGCTGAAGTTTCTCGAGCATATTGCCGCTTGCTCGCCCTCTCATATCGAGCAAGCAGGTCTGGTCGCGCTCCATGGCTTCGACAATAAGAGCGGTGACATTCACAAGCGCACGCTCGGGCTCTTGAAAAAGATCAAAGCTCTTGACTATGCCGAAGTAGCTGCCGGACTGGAAGAGCGGCTGGACAGCCTGGCCGGTCTTCTCCGGAAAGGGGTAGGAGAGCTTGTGGCGCAATCTCCCGGCAGAAGGCAACGCGACACCTCCGAAGCTGCCACCGAAGTCACCGAAGACTCGCTCGACGAGCTCCTGGAGCGAGCAAGGAAGCTCACCGGTCCCCTGGCAAGTGCAGTAGATCTTGAGGCGGCAATCGCGGCCGCGACAAACAGTTGCAGGCTGCCAGGCGCTTTGAAGCTCGACAGCCCTGACATCCCCCGTCTCGACCCCCAGCAAGCAATCGAGCCTGTCAATAATCTCGACGACCTCGTCTATCTTTTCACCCATGTGCTTGAAGGTGCCGCTAAGGCTGACGATTATGAACGGCTGCTGGATGGAATATCGCGGCTGTGCCACCTGCGCCCTGAGGATTTCGACAGCAGGGTATCTTCATTGAACAAGAAAATCGATGGCATGCTCTCCGGACAGGATCAGCAATTTGGCGGCAAGCCATTCGCCGGGGTGAACACCTTAACAGATCTTGCCGCAGTCGGCCGGGTCTGGATTGATAGCAAACCTGAGCGCTCAGGAATTTTCAAGCCAATCATGGAGGCCCTTGGGCTCACGGTTGCCGGCTCTTTTCTTGCAAGGGGATCAGCAGATCGAGCCACTCCAAGCGGCAGCTCCTTGCTCCTCACAAGCCCCGGACTTTTCAGTCAGCCGATGCCGCCGCTTTTCTTCTCCGAGCGAGCTTACGCAGTAGCGCGCCGGGCGGGCGAGCGCCGCAACCTGCCCCTTCTGTCGGCTCCGACACACAAGGGAGGCTGGCTCGACCCGACAGTTCTGCCCAAGCGTATCGCTGCCTGGACCGGTGCCGGGGTGAAACCGGATAAAGCCGATTACATTCAAGCCTTGCTTCGCCTGGCGCCGGATCTTTCAGCCCGCGCGCGTGCTCTGGCTCTCATGCCAACAGGCAAAGACGAGCTGGAACGCGCCTTGCGCTTTGCCCTGGGCGGCGAGGAAGCGCTCACAATGATGACGCCTGAAATATGGGTCGCCGCCTTCCGCTGTCGAGACCCCAGGGGCAACAGTCTGTCCTTGCGCAGCCGCTTCCCTGAGCTTGGACCTGATTGCGCTATGGCAGCCAGCTACCGCGAGAACCTGGACAATTATTCAAAGAGATCGGATAGTCTCTTTGCCACCGGGTTCACAAATTCAGAAAACTCCTTGCCGATCAAGCCCATGCCACCATTCTCCAACCGGGCAAACATAAAGTTCTTTCCTACTGAGCTGCTCCATACAACTTCCATGGGCTGGATCAGTTCTCCTGCCATCGAGCTTATCTGGCCTCAATATCGGGAATCGTATTTCGCTTACCAGACAGCCAAGATCGCCACGTTTCTCAGCAGCCAGGGCACATATTGGCAAGACTCCTGGGACTGTCTCTTCGACCCGGACGCGCCAACCTGTCTCATGGGAGCCTGGCTCGTCGCCCTCGGGTTATCGGCCAGGCAGCCGGAGGCAGCGCGCCTGGCCCTGGATGCCTTGATCGCCAGCATCGATGACGGCAGGCTCGATGGCACCACATTCGGTGCTGTGCTGGGCAAGCTCTTGCCGACAGGAAAAATCACTTTTTCTCGCTGGATCACAGCCTTCAAAGATGTGGCACGCATCTCGCCCTTGCATCGCCACTTTCTCATCGAATCCCTCGGGGAATGCCTGTCCCAGCTGCCCGCCGATGCCAGCAAAAGCCCGCCGCCTGCTCTGCTGGAACTTCTCTATGAGTGCTGCACCTCTGCGCAAGAGAACATTGAAAACAGCGCCACCCGACAATCCCTGTCAGCAGTGGGAGGCAAAGGCAAAGGGGCAAAACTTGCCAGTCTCCTGCTTGAGCTGCCCCCTGGCAAGAACGCAAGGCATCGCCAGCAAGTGGCAGCACAGCTGCTTGCAGTCCGCGTCGAACGCGTCGAACGCTGGCAGTCCTGGCTTGCCGCCGCTGCCGACGCCAGTGCCAGCCCGGCTGCCACCAGGCAAGCGTGAGCGCACGCTTCAGGCTAAGCGGGTGTTGTCGCCCTTCTGATTTTTGAAGTTTTCAACGACGCCCTTGACAGTGGCAACATATTGTCTTTCGTTATTGCCATCACTGCTGGGAGCATAAACGCTGATTACTTGCGAAAGCGTGCTCAGCCCGCGCTTTTGCGCATAGCTCTCATCGATCAAGCGAGCCCAGTCGCGCGCGCCTTCCGCCCATGAGCCGTAGCGGCGGAATGTGCCATCCGTACCTCCCGACTCAGGCGCTGAACCTTTGATATTGCCCAGACTCATGTTTTCGTGCGCGCGCCCGTACCTGCCACATGTCGACTCTTGCAAGAAGAAGCCGACCGCTACGGCCGGGTCGATACCACGGTCGGTGCAAGCAGTGTACAGCGCCTGCGAGAAGCCTTTCTCTTTGGCAGCCGGTGAACCCATCTTCTCAAGGAAGGTCTGGATCTGCTCTACTGTGCAAGACGGAGGACCCTTGATGGCAAGGTCGCCTTCGACTGGCTTGGGAATGGCTGTCCTGTCTATCGGAGCGTTCGGCTCGAAACTTCCTTGCCGGTATCCGCCACGCGGCGCGCTGCCAATATTGCTGTGCCCGAGTTGCTCGGGCGGCCCGCCGCCGGAGTATCCGCCTGGGTTGCCGACTGATTGGGGAGCCTCAGTCTGGCGCGGGCTTTCCTGGCGCGGGCGCTCAGAGGCAACACCGGGTTCGGCAGCAGCTGTCTGAGCAGACGCCAGCATACCTTTCAAAAACTCAGGGATATCGGTGTCACCGGGATGGGCTGCCTGCCAGTAAGCAATCTTCTCCTGGACGGCGGCCACTTGCAGCTGCTGAGCCGCTCTCCTGGCTGCCTCCATTCCTTCATTGCTCTGAACCTGCACCGTCACAGAGCCGTCAGCATTAGGAGTTGTCTTGTCGGGATTTTTGGTTAAAGTGCCATCGGCCCCCAGAATATAGTCTGGAACCTGTCCATCGTCGCCGGCTGTGAAATTGACTGTTTTATCCTGCCCGATCATCTCGGAGATCTGCGCCCACCCTTCAGAATTTATCCCGGCAGGAGGCGCAACAGAAGCTGATTGATCTCCGGCAGAGGGCAGGCGCGCCCCGACGGTCGACTCGATATACTCATGTCGAAAAGCTCCGGAGCCATCAGGCGCCGAGACCGGCAGCGATAACTGTTCAAGCTTTGACTCAGAGACCAACCGGGAGTACCTCCCCAGGATCGGACGAGATAGAGACAGTTATGAAGGGGTTCGACAAGCATAAGTAGGGCTGAGCAGCTCTGTCAATGGGAATTCCACCATGGGCAGCCTGCTTGCCTGCCAGCTGCCTTTAAATTTGTGCGCCGGGAGATGTGACCGGCGCGTCAACCGTTCATCATTTGTGCCACGACTGACAAGGGGATAACGCTCTTCCTACTATACTATTGCTCAGGCTGATACTTCAGAGGTAATGGCGGTACAATTTCGCCTGCCGCTCAGCTTCCTGGCTGCCATGCCAAGCGGGGCACCTGTCAGTGCTTCTGTCCCGACCGACCATCGGAAAAAACGCAGTCTGCACGCTTGATTGGAGCCATGATCCGAACAATCACATTTAAGGAGAACGCCATGCAAGTCAAAAGGCTTCTTGCGATTGTAGCAACTGCCGCGTTACTTGCGCTTACAACTCAAGCAACGCTCCTGGCGCTCTTTGCCGATGCCGCCTGTTGCTACTTTGCCGCCAAAGACAAAGACATCAACCAGCCAGGACAGAAGGCGTTTATTAACTGGAACCCTGAGCAGAAGATCGAGTCTTTCACAGTGCAGCCGAAATTTGAGGGCAATGCTGTCGACTTCGGCATGGTCATCCCGACACCGCAAAGACCGAAGCTCGACGAAATGCCCCGCGATTTATTCAAGGACCTGGCAATCTATACTATCCTGATGCCGCTTCCAGAGCCGATTTACACAGCTTCTGATATGCGCGCAATGGACGAGTGCAAGGACTCGTCCGGCGCAGGCCCAAGTGGAATGAGGGTCCCCGAGAGGCAGTCGGTGCGTGTTCTGGAATCCGGCGTGGTCGGATCACTCGACTACAAAATCATAGTGGCAGATGATGCTGCCGGGCTCTTTAGCTGGCTCAAAGCCAATCACTATTCTTATGCCGGAGACGAAGCCACTCTGCAGTTTTACATCACGAAGAAATGGTTTTTCACGGTGATGAGAATCGACCCCAAACAAATGAAAAGAGCAGCCAACGGCACATATCTGGGCGAAGTGACGCCGACGCGCTTTACTTTTTCTTCGCAGCAGTGCATTTACCCCTTGAAAATCACTCGTCTTTCAGTCAAAGACAAAACCGACGCGCTCTTCTACATCCAGGCTCCGGAGCAAATGGACTTGCCAGGGAAATGGTCGTGGATGCCCTCTTACCGCAGCATGTACCTGACTTACATGCTGGGCTGTTGCCAAAGCCCCGAGCAGCAACAAGAACTGAACACACACACACGCTGGCTCGAGAGCATGCAAAAACAGGATGCCGGTTTTCAAACAACAAAACTGGAATGGGCCAAACAACTCTCAGCGGCGGAGTTGAACGTCCTTGAAGATCCGCTGAAGCATTTCGGACAAATGGGCACGGGCAATCTGCCGCCCGGGGCAAAGCCAATTTCGCTCAATACTTTTCTGGCTGAAGTCAAAGCTGAGTATCTGAAAACCAACAAACAGCAGCTCCCCGAATATGCAAAGAGCGACCTGGCGCGCATGGAGGACATGTACCAGCCGGCTAGAGGTATCATCGTCAAGAATGACCAGAAGGGCACCTCCAGCCAGTACACTTACACGCGCTATACCTGGTACCCATCACGGCAAGCGCCGCTTGATGAAATCAAAGGTTTGACGCGTCTCAAGGGACATCTGCAAAGCGGCCAGTGGCTGACCAAATTCCGCCGCATTCTGGCAAAAGAAGAAATGACTCACGACATGGTTCTCAGTGCCGTGCCAAAGAGCCAGCAGCAGACCTACATCCGCATAATGCCCACATCCCCGCCCTAGAGGGTTCCAGGTCAAAAGCCCGAATCTTTGGCCGGAGGCAAATTTGGCGTTGACTCGAAAGTGCCGCGACGCTTCAGGCTCTCCTCATATTCCTGGCGCATCTGCGGAGAAGGCTTGATGACCGGAGCAGCTTCTTTCGGCTTCACAAGCGCTTCCAGATATTGCAGGCGTTTGTTGATGATGGTGGGATTGTAGCCTTTGGGAGCGTTGCGCAAAGCGAGCTCGTACTCGTGGACGGCGGAGCTGATGTGCTTTTCTTCGTCGAAAATCTTGCCGAGGCTCAAGTGAGCATCGAAAGAATCCGGATTATCCTGCAGCGCCAGACGCCAGTGATCGATGGCCCCCTGGTGATCGCCGCGCTTGTAGAGGCAGGTGCCCATGTTGTAGTAAGTCTCTTCGTAATTGACATGAGCCAGCCCCGGCCCGCGCTCGAGAATCTCGCGATAGTCTTTGAGGGCGTCGTTCCATTTTTCAAGCAAGACTTCGATGCGCGCCTTGCCCATCCAGGCATCGGTAAAATTGTTTTTTTCTTCGATGGCTGAGTCATAAAAGCCAAGCGCCTGACCGAAGTCTTTCATCTTCTCGTAAAGCTCGCCCATGGCGTACTTCTGTCTGTATGTGCCGTGCCCGCCAGCATCGACATATGCCTGATCGATGGATGCGCGCGCCTTATCGAACTCGCCCATATTGAGATAAACTTCGGCCAGGTCGATCCTGGCGTCAGGTGCCGGCTCGGTCACTTGCTTGAGGTGCGTTGTGAGAGCCTCCACCGCCTTGGCATTCTGGCGCATGGCTTTATAACACAGCCCGAGATATTTGTATGCCTCGGGATTATAGTGATTGCGCGAGAAATAGACAGCCTGCAAGAAACTGTCGGCGCCACCTTCATAGTCGCGATCGCGTATTCGTTTCATACCGTCGGCAAAATTGAGATCGGCCGGCTCGGCAGTCCCCTTATCATGGCTGCGCGCCAGAGCCGGCTGCCCACAAAAAACGACTGATTCAAGCAACCCGGCTGGCATAAACGACCAATTTAAAAGAGCTGGCAAAACTGCCGGGATCAACAAGCGAAAGGACTGGCTCTTCATGCTTCAGGCTTCGGGCAGGGCAGTGAACGGGAAATTTAGAAAGATAAACAGCAGAATTTCTAACAAGACAATGGCAGGATTCGAAAGGCAACCGGGCAAAACTTTTCTCTGTAAATCAGTGAAACTTCTCTGCCTTGATTTCAATTCGTACTATACCAGCCAGATAAAGCATAGTCGCAAAAGCCACATAAAGCAGTGCTGCCTGCCAGACCCCGATCGTGGGCAAAACAGGCATATGCGTCATGACTGAGTTCCAGGTCCACTGTATGCAGGCTATAGGCAGCAGGACGAACATCCCCACCATGCCCATGGAGAGAACGGCAAGGAGAATGGCTGCACCCAGGACTGGCATCGAAGCTTTCATTTTTCAGGACCTGCCATCTAGAAGATCTTTGAATTGAGCCTCATCAATTACTGTTATACCTAATTCTCGAGCACGATCCACTTTTGAGCCGGGATTGGTACCGGCAACAACATAATCGGTCTTTTTCGAGACTGAAGATGTGGCTTTCCCACCATGGGCTTTTATAAGCTTCTCGGCAGCAGACCGCTCCAGGCTGGAAAGCGTCCCGGTCAAAACCAGGGTCTTGCCTTCAAGAGTCTGCGGCAGGGCAAGCCGGGACGGCTTTTCTAAGTGCTCGATATTGACGCCGGCGGCAGCCAGCCGGTCGATAACTGCAAGGTTCTCGGGGCGGGCAAAATATTCTCTGACAGCCTGCGAAATGGCCGGTCCCACTCCCTCGAGAGTATCAAGCTCGCTGGCTGGGGCAGCGATTAAATCTTTGAGGCTTGTGTAGTGCTCAGCCAGTAAATCAGCCATCTGGGAGCCAACATGCCTGATGCCCAGCGCGTAAATGACAGAGCCAAGAGGGCGATTCTTGGAAGCTTGTATGTTTATGAGCACCTTCTGGGCAGACTTTGAGCCCATGCGCTCCAGAGCAGTCAGCGTTTCCTCGTCCAGCAAGTACAAATCTGCAGGATCGCGGACAATGCCTGCAGAAAGGAGATTGCCGACAGCAACTGTGCCCAGCCCTTCTATGTCCATGGCGTCTCGGCTCACCCAGTGCTCGAGTCGGCGCTGCATCTGAGCTGGACAGGCGTCGTTAGGGCAGCGCAGCACTACCTCAGCGCCGCTTCGTTCGAGAGGGCTGGCGCATACCGGGCATTCAGCCGGCTCTCTCGTTGGCGTTGCATCGGCAGGGCGTTTTTCCAGAACGACCCGCAAGACCTCAGGAATGATTTCGCCGGCTTTGCGCACAACGACAGTGTCTTTGACCCGCACATCCAGACGCCTTATTTGCTCAAAATTGTGCAGTGTAGCGCGTTTGACTGTCGTGCCCGCCAGGCGCACTGGGCTGAGGCAGGCAACCGGAGTGACAGCTCCTGTGCGCCCGACGTCAAACTCGATGCTCTCGACCAGGGTCTCTTCCTCATCGGGAGGGTATTTGAAGGCTATAGCCCAGCGCGGGCTGTGCGCAGTCGTGCCCAGAGCGTCCCAGAGGCTGCGGTCATCGAGCTTTACCACCACTCCGTCCGTCTGATAATCCAGATGATGCCGTCTCTCATACCAGTCAAGGCAGAACTGCTTCACTTCTTCGAGCCCGCACACCACTTTGCGGTGCGGGTTTACAGGAAAGCCCAGTGCCTCGAGCATTTCCAGAGTCGCCTCATGGGTCACAGGCTCTTTCACAACGTCATCGCTTAGATAAGCAAAATATGCAAAGCAGGAAAGTTTACGCCTGGCAGTGACACGCGGGTCTTTCTGCCTGAGCGAGCCGCTGGCCGCATTTCTGGGATTGGCAAAAACCGGCTGCCCCTGCTCTTGCAATGCCCGGTTCAGCTCTTCGAAACTGGAAACAGGCAGATAGACCTCGCCACGCACTTCGAGCAAGTCTGGAAATTTCTGAGCGCCTGTGGCTTTCAGCTCTTGCGGCAGACTGGCAATCGTTTTCAAATTGAGCGTGACATTCTCGCCGATTTCGCCATTGCCTCTGGTGGCACCTTCAGCCAGGCGCCCCTGGCGATAAGTAAGAGCAATAGACAAACCGTCTATCTTCAGTTCGCAAACGAATTTGAGCTGCTCGACTTGCGCCGGAGAAAGAGCAAGCCCTCTGCCCAGGCGCTCGCCCCAGCGGTCGAGATCATCGTCAGACATGGCATTGGACAGGCTGAGCATGGGTATGCGGTGCCTGACCTGCAAGAACCCAGTGCTTGGTGGCGCCCCCACTTTTTGAGTAGGGCTGCTGGCGATGATAAGCTCCGGGAAGGTCTCTTCTAGTTCCTGGAGTTGCCGGTACAGCCGGTCGAACTCGGCATCGGTTATTTCCG